>JBGSII010000038.1:0-2278 GCA_041742555.1 Ilumatobacteraceae bacterium | reverse complement strand
CGCCGGTCGGGATGTGCGGCAGCACTCCCAGCGGCTTCGGCGGCTTCGGCACGGTGATCGTTGCCGGCGCTTGCGAGCGGGTCTCGTCGAGCGCAACCTGCAACTTGTCGTGGAAGTCGCTCAACGCCGCCTCGGCCTCGTCGACCGTGATGTCGCCGCGCCGCACCAGCGACTCGACGTACAGCTTGCGCACGCTGCGCCGTTCGGAAATCGCCTTGTACATCAACGGCTGCGTGTAGCTCGGATCGTCACCCTCGTTGTGACCGTGGCGGCGGTAACACACCATGTCGATCACGACGTCCTTGTGGAACCGCTGGCGATAGTCCCAGGCGAGCTGCGCCACACGCACGCAGGCTTCCGGGTCGTCGCCGTTCACGTGGAAGATCGGCGCCTGGATCGTCTTGGCCACGTCGGAGCAGTACAGCGACGAGCGCGCGTACTGCGGCGCCGTGGTGAAGCCGATCTGGTTGTTGATGATGAGGTGGATGGTGCCACCAATGCGGTAACCACCGATGTCGCTCATGGCAAGCGACTCGGCCACGATGCCCTGGCCGGCAAACGCTGCGTCGCCGTGGATCAGCACCGGCAGCACGCTGAATGCGCCGGGAGGATCGATCTGATCCTGCAGCGCTCGAGCCATTCCCATCACGATCGGGCCGACGGTTTCGAGGTGGCTCGGATTGGCAGCCAGCTCGATGGCGACGTCGGCGCCAGACGCGCTGACGTACTTACCCTTCATGCCGAGGTGGTACTTGACGTCACCGGAACCCTGGTCCGACGAGGGGTCGATGTGGCCCTCGAACTCGGAGAAGATCGCCTCGTAGCTCTTGCCCATGATGTTCGACAGCACGTTGAGCCGACCTCGGTGGGCCATGCCCAGCACGGCACCGTCGAAGTCGTTGTCGGCAGCGTGAGAGAGCACGGCGTCGAGGATCGGGATTGCCGACTCGGCACCCTCGATCCCGAAGCGCTTCGTGCCGACGTACTTCGTGGCCAGGAACTTCTCGAAGCTCTCCGCCGCGTTCAAGCGCTCGAGAATCCGATGCTTGCGATCCTTCGAGATCTCGGGCTGCACACCCTCGAACTGTTCTTGGATCCACTGCTGCTCGTCGGTGTTCTGGATGTGCATGTACTCGACGCCGATCGTGCGGCAGTACGCGTCGCGGAGCACGCCGAGCAGATCGCCGAGACGCATCTTCTCGACGCCGCCGACACCGTCGGTGAGGAACTCCCGATCGAGGTCCCAGATCGTCAACCCGTACGTGGCGGGATCCAGTTCGATCGGCGTCAACGGCTCTTTCCAACGCAACGGGTCGAGGTCGGCCATCAAATGGCCACGCACGCGATACACCCGGATCAACTTCGCAACCGCCATCTGCTTCGCGAGCATCGCTTCCTCGCGGTCGATGGCGAAGGTGTCCGGCCTCCACTTGACGGCCTCGTAGGGCATGTCGAGCGCTTGGAACACGTCTTCGTAGAAGTCGTGTTCGCCGAGCAACAGCTCGTGCACCCGCTTGAGGAACAGCCCCGATTCGGCGCCTTGGATGATGCGGTGGTCGTACGTGCTGGTGACGGTGACGACCTTGCTCACGCCCAGCGAACTCAGGTTGCGCTGGTCGGACCCTTGGAACTCGGCCGGGTAGTCGATGCTGCCGACTCCGACGATGACGGCCTGGCCGGGCATCAGGCGGGGCACCGACTGGACGGTGCCGATCGTGCCCGGGTTGGTGAGGCTGACGTTCGCTCCCACGAAATCCTCGACGGTCAGCTTGTTGGCCTTGACCTTGCGGATGATCTCCTCGTACGCCGCGAGGAAGCCGTTGAAGTCGAGTGTGTCGGCGTCGCGCAGCACGGGCACGACCAAGGTGCGGCCCCCCGCCTTCTCGACGTCGACCGCAAGGCCCATGTTGACGTGCTCGTGCTCGACGAGACGCGGCTTGCCGTCGACGCCCTCGACGTAGGTGTTCTTCATCGCCGGCACCGCGTCGGCGATGGCGCGGACGACGGCATAGCCGATCAGGTGCGTGAAGCTGATCTTGGTCTGGCCGGTACGGGCGCGGAAGCCGTTGATGACCTTGCGGTTGACCTCGAGCAGCTTGGCCGGCACGTTGCGGAAGCTGGTTGCCGTCGGCACGGCCAGACTCCGCTCCATGTTCGCTGCGATCGCTGCGCCCGCACCACGGATCGGCTTGCCCGGTTCGTCGGCCGGAACGTCGGGCGGTGATGCTGACGGCGACGGCACGCTCGGAGCGCCAACGGGCGGCGGTTCGGTCGCGGG
>JBGSII010000037.1:0-3081 GCA_041742555.1 Ilumatobacteraceae bacterium | reverse complement strand
CGAGCACGAGGCTGCGGGCCGACTGTTGCTCCGGGCCGTCGGGCAGGAGGAACGACGCGGGGCGAACGCGTGGGTGACGCTCACCCGCGCGACTGCGGCCGCGCTCGGCCTGGACTGACCCGATACGCCGCTTCGACGACCGGCGTTATCCCCGCGTTATCCGACCGTTCTACCGTTCGGGACGAGCGGGCGTGTCGGGGCGATGGGACGGCGACAGGAGTCCCATCGCCCCTGGCGCCCGGCAACCGGGTGCAGGTCTGGCAAGCCGCCTGACCGAATCGGTACGACAAGTGGTCAGCGGGCAAGGGGGGCACCATGAAGACATTGCTGCACAAGATTGCGGTCACCGCGGTCGTTGCGAGTTCGATCGTGGTTGCGTCGCAGTCGGCGCCGGCGTCGGCGGCGATCGTGACGTGCTCGCCACCCGACTACGCTGCCGTGCTCACGCCCCCCGGCGACCTGCGCCCTGGTCGAAGTGAAAGCGACACCTGTTTCTCGACCTACGTCGAGCGAACCGACGTGACGCTGACAGCCGCACTCCGGGTCGACCAACTCGTCGACGATCCCGGCACGTGGCTGCCCGTCGGGTCGGTCGTGACGAGCACCATCTTTCACGTCGATAAGGTCGGGTCGAGCCCGGCTCCGGTTTCGATGACCCGCTCGTACACGATGCCCGAGCCCGTCATCGCCGTCATCTCCACAGGGACGCGCCTCGTCGGCAGCGACACCCGGCTCGGGTTCCCCGGCTCGAGATACCCCACCGGCGCACGCGGTCTGGAAGCGACGGATTCCGTCGTCGTCGAGCCCGACGGTCGCACCGTCACGTTCACGATGAGCAGCGCCGCCGACGTCGACCAGATCCGTGTGCTCACCGGAACGCCGGCTCCGCGCCCGGAAACCAGTACGGCACTGACACTGTCGGCATCGTCGGTGAAACTCGGCGCATCCGTCACGATGCGCGCCGTCGTCTCGCGCGTTGCGACGGGCACGGCACCGACCGGCACCGTCACCTTCTTCGACGGGACGACAGCGCTGAGCACCCGCTCGCTGTCGGGTGGAGCCGCCGCCTTCACCACGAGCGCCTTGCCGGGTGGTGTGCGGTCGATCACGGCTCGGTACTCGGGCGACGCCCGTTGGGCCAGCTCGACCTCCGCGGCAGTGCCGATCGACGTGCGCACGCCACCGGTGTGCACCGACCCGACGGTCGTCCCCATCGTCACCCCGTTCGACGTTCGCCAGGGCGTCTGGGAGTCGAACTCGTGCTTGTTCGTCCACGACGAGAGGACGGTCACGTTGGCGGCCCCGCTCGTCGTTGATCGACCCGGTCAACCGGGTGGACCGACCACGATTCCGGCCGGCACCACCGTGACCAGCACGTTGATCCACGTCGACAAGCTGCTCGACTCGACCACACTCGTGCCGATCGCCGGCTCCCGTGAGTGGCCGCGCCGGATCATCGGCCTCATCACCACCGCCGCCAAGCTGAACACGTCGAACTCGTTGCTCGGCGCGGCCGGCACGATCTATCCCACCACCACCAACCGAGGGCTCGAATCCAACGATGTCGTGACGATCGACCCCGACGGTCGCTTCGTCGACTTCGACATGCGGGCGGGCACCGGTGTCGACCAGATGCGGTTCCTGTCGATCAACTCCGCACCGGAGTGCGCCGAAGATCCGGTCGACGTCGACGAGGACACACCCACCACCATCACGGTGGCCTGCGACGACGCCGACGGTGACCCGATCACCTACTCCGTCGACTCTGCCGACAACGGACGCGCCACGATCGTGGGCGATCAGCTGACGATCACCAGCGACCCCGATTTCAACGGTGACGGCTCCGTCACGCTGATCGCGGACGACGGGATGGGGGACGCGACGACCTTCACCCTGCCGGTCACGTACTACCCGACGAACGATGCTCCCACCTGCGCGCCGACCGCTGCACGCGTGGCCAGAGGAGGGTCGGTCACATTCGACCTGTCGTGCACCGACATCGATGGCGACGAACTTTCCGCGGGCGTCACCGACGCACCGGCGAACGGGGATGCCGAAGCCGACGGCCTGTCGATCACCTACACCCACGCTGGTGACACCAACGCCGGGGACACCCTGGCCATCGAGGTCAGCGACGGCGTCGACTTCATCACGCCGGTCGTGAACATCAGCGTCGTCGTGCCCAAGGGCATCATCACCCCGGCTCAAACCTTCGCAATCGCCGACCCGGCGCGCCGTCACATCGGCAACCGCGTGTTCGAACTGGCTGACGGCGGCTACATGGTCGTGGGGGTCTCCGTCCCCACACTGACGCAGCAGTACGGCACGAGCTTCATCAAGCTCAACGAGGACCTGACGTCCGACATCACCTTCGGCACCGACGGCATTCTGAACCAGATCGTGCCGGCCGGCTTCTACCCGGCCAACGTCGTGCTCGACGAGGACGGCGGCGTTCTGACGCTCGGCGGCGACTTCTCGATCATCCGGTACCTCGAAGACGGAACACTCGACACGGCGTTCGGCGGCGATGGCCGATCCGATGCTCCGACACTCCCCGCCAACTTCGCCTTCTCGGCAACCTTCGAAGCGACGCGCCAGCCCGATGGGAAGATCGTCGCGGTTGGCTGGGCAGTGCAGAACGGCAACTACAACCACCAGTTCGTCGCTGCGGTGCGCTACAACCCCAACGGCACCGTCGACACCGATTTCGCAACCAACGGCGTCGCCCTGCTCGAAGCGACCTGGCAGAGCCCGTTCTGCTCGAGCAACGACCCCAACACTCGTCTGCGACCCAACCAGGTGATCATCCAGCCCGATGACAAGATCCTGATCGCTGGATCGCACCACTGGTGCGGCAGCACCAAGGTGGCGGCGATGCGGCTGCTGCCCAATGGCACCTGGGATCCCGGGTTCGGCATCAACGGCCTGACCAGCAGCTCGGGTGTTGGCGGACCAGGTGAGGGTGTGTCGGTCTGGCTCGAGGACGGCGGCGGGTTCACGGTGGCCGGACCCGCCATCTACGGCGGACCCACGGGCGGCGGCGGCGTGATCCACCGGTATCGCGACAACGGCACGCTCGAC
>JBGSII010000036.1:0-11287 GCA_041742555.1 Ilumatobacteraceae bacterium | reverse complement strand
CTGGCGTTTCGGCGGCCCCGTCCCGGCCGACGACGTCGCCCTCGTCGGCCGCGTGACCCTGGAGGTCCCCGACGCAGTCGGCCCGGTGATGCTCGACCTGCGCCTCACCGCAGGCGACGTCACCAGCCACAATCACTATTCGGCCACGATCGCGGCGCCCTGACCGCACCAACCACTCGTTGCGATGAGCGAAAGGCACCGTATGCGGCCCACTCGCTCATCGCTGAAGGGGGTAGATGGCGTGTGGCGGCGTTATCGAGCGAGGGCTTTGCGGTTCTTGAACTTCGACTTGAGGTAGTCGACGTTCATCGTGGCGATGTTGTCGATCGAGATCTCCTTCGGGCACGCCGCTTGGCACTCGCCGTGGTTGGTGCACGATCCGAAGTACTCATCCATCTTCTCGACCATCGCCTCGGCGCGCTTGTAGCGCTCGGCCTGACCCTGCGGAAGCAGGTTGAGGTGCGCGATCTTGGCCGAGGTGAACAGACTGGCCGCGCCATTGGGACAGGCAGCGACGCACGCACCGCACCCGATGCACGCGGCAGCGTCCATCGCCGCGTCGGAGACCGGCTTGGGGATCGGGATGAGGTTGGCGTCGGGGGCACCACCGGTCGGGGCGGTGATGTAGCCGCCGGCCTCGATGATCCGATCGAACGCCGAGCGGTCGACCATCAGGTCCTTGATGATCGGGAACGCCGCTGCCCGCCAGGGCTCGACGACGATCTCGTCACCGCTGTTGAACACTCGCATGTGGACCTGGCAGGTGGCCGTGCCCTTCTGGGGGCCGTGGGCGCACCCGTCGATCATCAGCGAACAGGTCCCGCAGATGCCCTCGCGACAGTCGTGATCGAAGACGATCGCTTCCTTGCCTTCCTCGATCAGGCGCTCGTTCAAGATGTCGAGCAGCTCGAGGAACGACGCCTCGTCGCTGATCTCGGGAATCTGATGGGTCTCGAATCGCCCTTGGGCGTCGGGGCCGTCCTGGCGCCAGATCTTGAGGGTCAGGTTGGTCAGTGTGCTCACTTGTAGCTCCGGGTTGCGAACTTCACGACTTCGTACTCGAGGGGCTCTTTGTGCTCGACCGGGTTGGACGGGTCACCGGTCCACTCCCAGGCGCTGACGTACGCGAAGTCGTCATCGTTGCGGAGCGCCTCGCCGTCGTCGGTCTGGTGTTCGGAACGGAAATGGCCGCCGCAGCTCTCCTCACGGTTGAGCGCGTCCTTGCACATGAGCAGGCCGAGCTCGAAGAAGTCGTCGACGCGGCCCGCCTTCTCCAACGTCTGGTTGATGCTGGTGTCGGAACCCGTGACCTTGAGGTCCTTCTTGAACTCCTCGTGCAGTGCCGGGATCTCCGACAGGGCCTTCTCGAGACCGTTGGCGTTGCGGTCCATGCCGCAGTAGTCCCAGATGATCCTGCCGAGCTCCCGATGGAAGTGGTCGGGCGTCTTGGTGCCGCCGATCGCCATGTACTGCTTGAACCGATCCGTCGCCTCCTGCTGGATCTTGGCGAACTCGGGGTGGCTCGTGTCGGGAATCGGCTTGTTCAGCAGATCGGCGAGATACGGAGCGATCGTGTACGGCAACACGAAGTAGCCGTCGGACAGTCCCTGCATGAGCGCGGAGGCGCCGAGTCGGTTCGCGCCGTGATCGGAGAAGTTCGCCTCGCCGGCACAGAACAGCCCGGGGATCGTGGTCTGCAGCTCGTAGTCGACCCACAGCCCACCCATCGTGTAGTGGCTGGCCGGATAGATGCGCATCGGCACCACGTACGGGCTCTCGCCGGTGATCCGTTCGTACATCTCGAACAGGTTCCCGTACCGCTCCTCGATCACGTCCTTGCCGAGACGCCCGATGGCATCGGCGAAGTCGAGATAGACGCCGTTCTTGAGCGGGCCGACGCCCTGGCCCGCGTCGACCATGCGCTTGGCCGCACGCGACGACACGTCGCGCGGTGCCAGGTTGCCGAAGCTCGGATAGATGCGCTCGAGGTAGTAATCGCGGTCCTCTTCGGGAATCTGATCGGCCGAGCGGGTCTCGTCGGGGTTCTTCGGGACCCAGATGCGACCGTCGTTGCGCAACGACTCCGACATCAAGGTGAGCTTCGACTGGAAGTCGTCGGCCTGCGGGATGCACGTCGGGTGGATCTGTGTGTAGCACGGGTTGGCGAACGCCGCTCCCCGGCGGTGAGCGCGCCATGCCCCGGTCACGTTGCAGGCCATCGCGTTCGTCGACAGGTAGAAGACGTTGCCGTACCCGCCGGTCGCGAGCACCACGGCGTGCGCGGAGTGCGACGAGAACTCGCCGGTCATCAGATCGCGGGTGACGATGCCGGCGCAGCGACCGTCGATGGTGACGACGTCGACCATTTCCATGCGATTCCACAGCTTGACGTTGCCGAGTCCGATCTGACGGGCGAGCTGCTGGTAGGCGCCGATGAGGAGTTGCTGGCCGGTCTGGCCGCGGGCATAGAACGTCCGGCTGACCTGGGCTCCGCCGAAGCTGCGGTTGTCGAGCAGTCCGCCGTATTCGCGAGCGAAGGGAACGCCCTGGGCGACCATCTGGTCGATGATGTCGACCGACACCTCGGCGAGGCGGTGCACGTTGGCTTCGCGAGCGCGGAAGTCGCCCCCCTTCACCGTGTCGTAGAAGAGGCGGTGCACGCTGTCGCCGTCGCCCTGGTAGTTCTTCGCCGCGTTGATGCCGCCCTGAGCGGCGATCGAGTGGGCGCGTCGGGGCGAGTCGTGGAACGTGAACGCCTCGACCTGGTAGCCGAGTTCACCGAACGTGGCAGCGGCCGAGGCGCCGGCGAGGCCGGTCCCGATCACGATGATCTTGAACTTGCGCTTGTTCGCCGGGTTGACCAGCTTCTGATTGGCGATGTAGTTCTGCCACTTGTCGGCCAGCGGACCCTCGGGGATCTTGGAGTCGAGTGTGATGCTCATTCGGCGGCCTCCTCGACCGAGTGGGTGACGGCATCCGGGTCGTATTCGATCACGCCGGCGAGCACGGCGACCGGGAACGAGACGTTGCCGACCACGACGACCGTCGCGATGCCGGTCGCCAGGTAGCGACGCCACTTGTTGAAGCGAGGGTTGCTCCATCCCATCGACTGGAACAGCGACCACGTGCCATGGAACAGGTGGATGCCGAGCGCGATGTTGGCCACGATGTAGACGGCCGCGACGGGCAGACGTGAGAGCGAGGCATCGATGTTGCGGTAGGCGGCACCGCGCACGAAGTCGGGGTTCACCCACCCCCAGGTGAGATCGGCGAGATGCCACACGATGAACAGCGCGACGATGATGCCAGTCCAACGCATCGTCCGGCTGGCGAAGTTGGCGACCTGGTAGTCACGAGGCGTCTGGTACTTCACCGGCCGGGCCTTGCGGTTGAGCACGGTGAGCGAGTATGCGGCATGGATGTGCAGCAGCACCGCCACGATCAGCACGATGCGCAGACCCCACAGGACGTAGGTGCGAGGGAAGATCGGCACCAACAGCTCACGGAGGAACTCGCCGTAGACGTCGATGTCGTACACCAGCTCGTCGCCCTCGGAGATGATCCCGAGGTACATCTTGAGGTTGCCGATCATGTGGACGACCACGAAGCCGATTCCGATGATGCCCGTGATCGCCATCACGTACTTCTTGCCCACCGCGGTCGAGTAGAAGTCGACCACGAAGGGCTTCTTCTTCGACGGCGGTTTGACGGCGGTGCCCGACACGGGCCCGCGGTTCAACGTCTGTGCCATTGGCGTGACGCTACTCGCCACCCGATGGAGCGAACCCAATTGATCTCCCGGTTCGTCCTGTCACGCTCGACACACCAGCGCTTGGAATCCGTTCGGTTGGGATCTAGCCTGCCCCGCCGACCATCATGGTCCGGTCCCTCGGATCCATCCGAGCAGGATCATTCTCGTACCGCCCTCAGGAGGCAAGAAGCCCGTGGACGTCGTTCCCTATCTCGCAGCAGTGTCGGCGATCGCTGCACTCGCCCTCGCGTACTTCTATTTCAAGGACGTCGAGAAGGCCTCGCCCGGCAACGAGCGCATGGTCTTCCTGATGAACGAGATCCAAAAGGGCGCAAAGGCCTTCCTCAAGAAGGAATACCAGTGGGTGTCGGTGTTCGTGGTCGCGATGATGATTCTCCTCGCGGTCGTCATCAATCCCCTCGCCTCGGTCACCTACCTGCTCGGCGCCGTGCTGTCCGCGACGGCTGGCTACGCCGGCATGACGGTGGCGACCATGGCGAATGCCCGTACGACCGAGGCGGCGAAATCCGGCCCGGCCGTCGCGCTTCCCGTGGCTTTCCGCGGCGGTGCCGTCATGGGCTTCTCGGTGGCGGGTCTTGCGCTGCTCGGACTGATGGTGACCTACCTCGTGTTCGTCGTGTGGATGGAGGTCGACGAGGCGTTCGAGATCTTCACCGCCTACGGCCTCGGCGCGTCGTCGATTGCACTCTTCGCCCGCGTCGGCGGTGGCATCTACACCAAGGCTGCTGACGTCGGCGCCGACCTCGTCGGCAAGGTCGAGGCTGGCATCCCCGAGGACGACCCTCGCAACCCGGCGACGATCGCCGACAACGTCGGCGACAACGTCGGCGACGTTGCCGGCATGGGCGCCGACCTCTTCGAGTCGTACGCCGGCTCGATCATCGCTCCGATCTCGCTGACGGCGTTCGCTCTCGCGCTGACCGCCGACCAGGCGGGCACCGACGGCGTCGTGAGCCTGCTCGTGTTCCCCATGGCGATCGCCTTCATCGGCATGGTCGCCTCGATCATCGGATCCTTCTTCGTCAAGGGCGGGACCTCGACCGACTCGCATGCACTCAGTCGGGCGCTGCACATGGGCACGAATGTCGCCATGGCGCTGACCGCTGTCGGAACGGTCGGGATGGCATTCTGGCTGTTCTCCGGCGACGAATTCGACGCCCCGATCGGGCTCGCGATCTCGGTCATCGGCGGTCTGATCGTCGGCTGGGCACTCGGCAAGTGCGCCGAGTACTACACCTCCGACGGGTTCCCTCCAGTCAAGAAGATCGCCCGCCAGTCCGAGACCGGCCCGGCCACCACCGTGCTGGCCGGCATCAGCGCCGGCATGGTGTCGGTCGCTGCCTCCGTCGTGCTGATCCTCGTCGGCGTCGGTGTCGCCTACTGGGGCGGCCAGCTCGCCTTCAACCCGGAGGCATTCGGTGGGCTCGGCGAGGACTTCGGCGGCATCTACGGCATCGCCGTCGCTGCCATCGGCATGCTCGCGACCACTGGCGTGGTCGTGTCGGTCGACGCATACGGCCCGATCGCCGACAACGCCGGCGGCATCGCCGAGATGGCCGAGTTGGACCCCTCGGTCCGCGAGGTGACCGACGCACTCGACTCGCTCGGCAACACCACCGCCGCCATCGCCAAGGGCTTCGCCGTCGGCTCGGCGGCGCTCACGGCCCTTGCACTCTTCAAGAGCTTCGAGTTCGCGATCTTCGACGCCGACCCGACCGCAGCGCTGAACCTGAACATCGGCGAGGTCGAGGTGTTCATCGGTCTGTTCATCGGTGCGGCGTTGCCGTTCCTCTTCGCAGCGCTCACGATCGACGCCGTCGGCCGTGCAGCTCAGAAGATGATCGAGGAGGTGCGTCGCCAGTTCCGCGAGATCCCCGGTCTGCGTGAAGGCCTTCCCGGCGTCGTTCCCGACTCGGCTCGTTGTGTGGCGATCTCGACCGAGGCGTCGCTGCGCGAGATGATCGCGCCTGGTGCGCTCGCCGTCGTCGTGCCACTCGTCGTCGGCTTCATCAGCGTCGACGCACTCGGCGGTCTGCTCGCCGGCGCACTCGTCACCGGATTCGCGCTCGCCATCTTCATGGCGAACTCGGGCGGCGCGTGGGACAACGCCAAGAAGTACATCGAGGCCGGCGCGCATGGTGGCAAGGGCGGCGACCCCCACAAGGCCGCCGTCGTCGGCGACACCGTCGGCGACCCGTTCAAGGACACCTCGGGCCCCTCGATGAACATCCTCATCAAGGTGATGACGATCGTCAGCCTGGTCTTCGCCGGCGCCTTCGTCTGATCCCCGAAGCAACCGTTTGCGGCTGGATTCGGATGGACCAGTCCATCCGAATGCAGGCGCAAACGGTGACGGGCATCACTCGCTGACGAAGTCGATGAGCTGTTCGACAGCGCCCACGAGTTCCGGGCGGAGGTCGGCGAAGGTGTTCACCCGATTTCGCAGCTTCGGCCAGAACCCGTCGAACGGCACGCCGAGCGCAGCGCACATCGCCTCCTTCCACGGCACGTCGCTCCCATTCCGATCACGGCGCGGAACGTCGGGCCACTCGTCGAGGCCGAGCACCTTCGGCCGGATGCCGGCCCAGACGTCGACGAACGGGTGCCCGGTGATCAAGACGTTCGGATCTCGAACGGTCTGCGCGATCCGGGTCTCCTTCGAGCCCGGCACCAGATGATCGAGCAGTACGCCGAGACGTCGCTGCGCTGACGGCGCGAAGTCCGCCACTGCGGCGCGCAGGTCGTCCGCTCCGTGGAGGGGCTCGACCACGATGCCGAGCTCGCGTAGGTCATCACCCCAGACGTGCTCGACGAGTTCGGCATCGTGCTTGCCCTCGACCCAGATGCGGCTGGCCGCGGCGATCCGGGCCCGCCCGTCGCCGGCCACCGATCCCGACGCGGTGATCCGCTGCGTCGCCGACGTCGCCGTTGCCGGTCGAACGAGGGTGACCGGTCGACCCTCGATGAGAAAGCCGCCGGGCTTCCACGTGAAGTGGCGGACGTAGTCGTTGCGGTCCTGAAGTGTGACACCTTCTGCGCTCCACCGCACGACATCGCCGCAGAAGCGGCTCGCCCGGTCCTCGACGAGCATGCCCATCTCCACGACGACATCGGGATAGCTCGGCCCGCGCTTGGCAGCCGCGAAGTCGTCGAGGATGTCACCCGTGTACGCCACCACGCCAGTGAAGCAGTCGACGACGCCGCTGTGCGAGCATGCTCGGATGCAGAGCTTCGAGCGAAAGATCGCTGTGGTCACAGGTGGCGCGAGCGGAATGGGACGCGAGCTGGTGCTCCAGTTGGCGGCCGAAGGATGTCACGTCGCGCTCTGTGACATGTCGGTCGAGGAGATGGAGGAGACCAAGCGCCTCGCGCTGGGGATCGCTCCGCCAGGAACGGTCATCACGACCCACCTGTGCGACGTGTCCGACGAAGCGTCGATGCTGTCGTTCCGCGACGCCGTCGTCACGCAGCACGAGACCGATCACGTCAACCTCCTGTTCAACAACGCGGGCATCGGCGGCGGCGGCTCGATGATCACCGATGACCGGGCCGTGTGGGACCGGACGTTCGCCGTCTGTTGGGGCGGCGTCTACAACGGCGTGCGGGCGTTCATGCCGCTGCTGATCGCCTCCGACGACGGCCACATCATCAACACCTCGAGCGTCAACGGGTTCTGGGCGAGCCTCGGTCCGGACCGGCCGCACACCGCGTACTCAGCGGCGAAGTTCGCCGTGAAGGGGTTCAGCGAGGCGCTGATCACGGACCTCCGAGTGAACGCTCCGCACGTCAAGGTGTCGGTGGTGATGCCGGGCCACATCGGCACCTCGATCGTCGAGAACTCGATGCGCCACGGCGGCCACGAACTCGACATGGAGGCCGCCGAGATGGTCAAGCTGATGTCGAACATGTTCCGCGACCAGGCGCCGATGTCCGCCGCCGAGGCGAGCGCCGAGATCCTCGACGGGGTCCGCAACGGCCGGTGGCGGATCCTGGTCGGTGACGATGCACGCAAGCTCGACGCCGCCGTGCGCTCCCACCCCGAGATCGCCTACGAGTCGCTGACCCTGGGCGATCTCACCTCCGGCCGCGCCGGCACACCCTTCTCCCCCGAAACCTGACCGACGTCAGCCAGCGTTACATCTGGGGTCTGACCCCAGATGTAACGCTTGCGACGGTCGGGTAGGGAACCGACCAGGGCCGTCACGCCGGACGGGCGGGGCGCCGCGCCCAGCCCGTGGGGATGAGCACGAGATCGACGATGCTGCCGTCGGGGAACGCGAACGGCGCTCGAACACCCCCGTGGGCGTGGGCCTCGGGCAGTACCAGCGGTCCGAGCCCTGCACCGTCGAGCGTCCAGCGGTGCCACCGGTGTGCGGGAACCTCGACGAGTTCCAAGCGCGGTTCGCCGAGGATCTCGACGACGCCGTGGACCACGCCGACCTGTTCGTAGCCGGCGTCGACGACGTTGCGGTCGCCGGACGGTTCGAGTCGACTCGGTGGGCCGGTCGCATACCACTCGAGATCGAAGGCGATGGGCGTCGGGTCGCCATACGCGCGGCCCATCGCCTCGTCGGCGTCGCCGATCGCCGAGGCGTAGGTCTCGTTCCCGATCGACCACTGCGCCATCGGGTCGTCGCAGGTGTGCTCCGCCCACAGGGCCTCGCCCTTGACGATGAACGGGTCGGCGCGCATCGGCACCTCGAAGTCGGTGATGTGCAGCAGCGGGCGTCCGGCTCGAGCCAACGCTGCCCAGTACCACGCCGTTCGTCCGACGATCCGATGCCCCGAGATCACGCCGAGCGTGGCGTCGGCACTCCAGGCTGCGAACACCCACTCCTCGACGGCCGCATCGGCGTGTCGACCCTCGTCGCTGGGGTCCAGATGATCGTGGTCGATACCCACATCGGGCAGACTACGGACCATGGTCCGATACCTCAGTCTCGACTGGATCAGCGCGCTCTCCGACGAAGTGGCCGCCAGCTCGCACATGCGTGAGATCGCCGAGACCCACCGCATCGGCCTGACCCAGGTGGTGAGCGACGGTCCCGAGGGTGACGTCACCTATCACCTCGTCGTCGGCGATGGACAGGCGTCGTTCGGTGCCGGTCCTGCCGACCCCGAGGACGTCAAGATGGAACAGGACTGGGAGACCGCCGTGGCTGTGGCAACGGGCGAACTCAACGCGCAGGAGGCATTCGTCGGTGGCCGGATCCGGCTCTTCGGCGACCAGCAGAAGCTCCTCGATTCACAACCTGTGTTCGGAGCGCTCGACACCGTCTTCGCGACGGTCCGCGAGAACACCACCTACGAGTGAACGGCAGACCACCATGCCGGAGATGCCCGAGATCCAAGCGCACGCCGAGCGCTTGACGGAGCAGTTCGCCGGACGCCGGCTCACCGGCTTCACGCCGTTCAACTTCACCGCGCTGAAGACCGCTGTCCCGGCACCGTCGGAGGCGTTCGGCGAGCCGCTGGTGCAGGTCGGGCGCCGCGGCAAGTACCTCCTGCTGCAATTCGAGTCGATCACCTTCGTCGTACACCTGATGCAGGGCGGCCGGCTGCTCGCCGACGCCAAGCAGTCGGCGAGGCCACGCGGCGGCCAAGCCCGGTTCAGCTTCGAACCGGTCGAACTCGACGGCGGATCGATCGACGACTCGGCGCTCCTGCTCACCGAACAGGGCAAGGAGCGTCGAGCCGGCGTCTGGTGCGTTCCCACCGGCGCCGCACTCACCTCGCCGCCGCTCGACAAGCTCGGACCCGAGGCGGCGGGAATCACCGCCGCCGAGCTCGCCGAGCTCTTCGCTGCGAACTCGATGCGGGTGCACGGGTTCCTGCGCGACCAACGGATGGTCGCCGGTGTCGGCCGGCGGCTGGCGAACGAGATCTGTCACCGCGCTCGGATCTCGCCGTTCGCGAACACCCGCAAGCTGGGCGCGGCGGGCGCAGCCGACGTGGCCGAAGCGATCGAGGCGTGCATCGCCGAGGGTCTCGCGGCCGAGCGCAAACTCGACGAGATGAGTTCGTCGAAGGACCGCCCGAGCGCGATGCACAGCCGCACGGGCGATCCTTGCCCCGTGTGCGGCGATGTCGTTCGAGCGGTGGAGTACTCCGGCTACACCGTGAACTACTGCGCGACGTGCCAGACCGGCGGCAAGGTCCTCGCCGACAACACGACCAGCAAATTCCTGAAGTAGCGCTGGCCGAATACGCTCGGGGCCATGCCGATCCATCTGCGAGCCGAGCCTGGTGACTACGCCCCGAACGTGCTGTGTCCGGGCGACCCCCTGCGGGCGAAGTACATCGCCGAGACGTTCTTCGACGAGGGTGCCCGACAGGTGAACTCCGAACGCGGAATGCTCGGCTACACCGGAACCTTCGAGAGTAAGCCGATCAGCGTGCAGTCGACAGGCATGGGATGCCCCAGCGCAGGCATCGTGTTCGAGGAGCTGATCATGCTCGGCGCAACCCGGCTCGTCCGGGTCGGCACGTGCGGGGGCCTCGGCGACGACATGGCGATGGGTGACACCGTCGTGGGCCTCGCAGCGTCGAGCGACGACCAGACGCCCCTGCGGTACGCGGCGATGGATGGCTACGCCCCCAGTGCAACGTTCACGTTGGTCGAGACCGCCGCTCGGCTCAGCCGGGAGGCGTCGGCGGGAGCGGTCCACGTCGGACCCATCGTCACCTCGGGGCTCTTCTATGACCCCGACCCGACCACATTCGCCCGATGGAAACGGCTCGGCCACATCGGCGTCGAGATGGAAGCAGCGATGATGTACACGATCGCCGCCGTCAAGGGGATCGAGGCCCTGGCGATCATGACGGTCAGTGACCTGCTCGGCGAGAGCGGCGACAGCGTGCGGATCAGCGACGCCGAATTGAAGGCGGGGGTCGACCAGATGATGCGCATTTCCTGCGCAGTCGCCGTGTCATGATGACCTGAATCTCGGCGTTCGCCGCGGGAACCAACCTCGATTCTGGAGCGTCCAACCACCATGAACAAGCGCATCGCCCTCGCCGTCGTCGCCCTGTCCGCCCTCGCGCTCGCTGCGTGCGGCAGCGACGACAACTCCACGGACAACACCTCCTCGGACAACACCTCCTCGGACGGCACCGACACCACCGACGACACCACCGACGACAGCAGCGAGACGAGCCCCGACACGAGCAGTGCGGACACCACGACTCCCGACACGTCGGGTGGTGGCTCCGAGGTGGTCGCCGGCGAGGAGTTCCCGGACGATCGCTGCGCCGCCAACGAGGCCGCCGGCACGATCACCTATCTCACCGGATTCGACTTCGCCGCGACCGCGTCGATCGTCGACGTCATCGTCGCCGACGCCAACGGCTACTACGACGCGATGTGCCTCGACGTCGAGATCCAACCGAGCTTCTCGACGGCCAACTACCCGCTCGTGGCCGAGAACGACGCCCAGTTCGCCTCGGGCGGGTCGTTCAGCGAGGTCGTCGCGTTCGCCGCTGCCAACGACACCGACTTCGTCGTGACCGCCGTCG
>JBGSII010000035.1:0-13471 GCA_041742555.1 Ilumatobacteraceae bacterium | reverse complement strand
AGCCGGTCCGCGTCGGCGAGCGTGCACGCCAGCGGTGCCTCGACCACGACCTGATAGCCCGCGTCGAGCAACGCGACTGCAGCGTCGACGTGCGCCGCCGGGGGAGTGGCCACGATGGCGATGTCGGCTCGTCGTTGCTCGAGGAGTTCGTCGAACGTCGCCACCTTCGAGTTCGCTCGCGCAGCGAGATCGGCAGCCCGCTCGCCGTTGCGTGAGGCCACCGCGACGATCCGCCAGTCGAGGGCTTCGCACGCGGCGGCGTGGACTCCCGCGACCATGCCCGCTCCCCACACGACGATGTCCGGACGGCGCTGCATCGGTGCCGACCGTACCGTCTGCCGACACTGCCCCGGCCACGGCAAGTATCGTCGTGGGCGCTGTGCGTCTCCTCGGTGCCATCCCTCGTCTGCTGCTGATCGTGGCCGCTGGCGCGCTCCTGCTCACGGCGACCGTGGTCGGCGTGGCACCGCGCATCTGGTCGACCGCCAACGCCCACGAGGAACTGCCGGTGGTGTTGCCGGAGTTCGAAGCGCTCGCACAACGCACCTACGTGTACGACGTCAACGGCAAGGAGATCGCGTTCTACGAACTCGAGAACTCGCAGCCGATCGCGTACGAGGACATTCCCCAGCCCGTCATCGACGCGTTCCTCGTGGTCGAGGACAAGGAGTTCTTCTCGCACGACGGCATCAACGTGCGCAGCCTCGTGCGGGCGACGCTGTCGAACTTCGCTTCGGACTCGCCGCAACAGGGCGCCTCCACGATCACCATGCAGGTGGCGAAGAACGACTTCCTGGCAGGCCTCGAGCGCGACGGTCGCTACAAGCTGCTGCAGATGCACTACGCGCGGATGCTCGAGAATCAGATGTCGAAGCAGGACATCCTCGCTCGATACCTCAACACGGTCTTCTTCGGCAACAACGCGTACGGGATCGAGGCCGCCGCGGAGACGTACTTCGGCAAGACCGCGCGTGATCTGACGTTCATCGAGTCGGCGTTCCTCGCCGGGCTGGTCCGTTCCCCGTCGGGGTTCGACCCGATCAACGAGCCCGAACGAAGCCGGGCCCGTTGGCTCCAGGTGCTCGACCGTCTGGTCGACGAGAAGCAGCTCACCGAGGCCGAAGCGGCGCAGTACGCCGAGGGTTTCGTCCTGCCGTCGCGCATCCAGTCGCTGCCGGGTCGTTCCTATGCCCGCACCTACTTCACCGAGGCGGTACGTGACTACCTGCTCAACAAGAGCGACATCCTCGGCGACACCTACCAGCAGCGTTACAACCAGCTGTTCCGCGGCGGTCTGCGGATCCACACGACCCTGGACGCGAACCTGCAGTCGTTGGCCGAGCAGGCGCGCACCGAGTTGCCGGAGAACGCTGCCGGAATCGATGCTGCGATCGTGTCGCTCGACTCCACGACCGGCGCGGTCAGAGCGATGGTGGGAGGGCGCGGGTTCGTCCCCAACGAACGTGAGGTCAACATGGCGCTGTCGCCGCGCCAGACCGGGTCGAGCGTCAAGCTGTTCATCCTCGCTGCAGCCGTGCAGGCGGGGGCGCAGGCCAATGACGTGCTCGACGGCACCGCGCCCTGCGTGCTGCCGAACCCCGGCAACGAGGCCGAGCCGTTCCCGATCAGAGATGCGGTCAGCCGCGGGGTCGTCACCTTGCAGGAGCACACCACGGCGTCGATCAACTGCGCCTTCGGCCGGTTGTCGCAGATCGTCGGTCTGCATCGGGTGGTCGACACCATCTACCGGATGGCCGAGTCACCGTATCTGTACCGCGACCAACCGGCGTCCGAGCGGCTACCGATCGAGCCCTTCGCCAGCTTGGCGACCGGCGCCAACGAGATGGCTCCGATCGACATGGCGTCAGGGGTGCAGGCGCTCGCCAACGAAGGCCTGCACCACGACCCGTACTACGTCGACTTCATCGATGGCCCCGATGGTGAGCGCATCTACACCCATCTCGATCCAGGGGCCCAGGTGCTCGAACGGGACGCCGCCCTGGCAACGGTCAGCATTCTGAAGGGGCCGATCTACGGTGGCGGCACGGGCCGACGTGCGGCGTTCGACGACCGGCGCCCGGCGTTCGGCAAGACGGGCACCCAGGACAACAACACGAACGCGTGGTTCGTCGGGGGCACCAAGCAGTTGTCGACGGCGGTGTGGGTCGGCGACCCGAATGCCTACACGTCCATGAGCTATCGCGGAGCCGGAGCGATCCCCGAGCTTCGAGCTGCCGGGTACAGCGGCGGCGGGGTGCAGGGAGGTCACTTCCCGGCAGCGATCTGGAAGGCGTTCATGCAGCCGGCACACACGTTCTTTCCGGCCGTCGACTGGGAGCGGCCGGCACCGCCGAAGCGCTCCAACGCTCGGCTCTACCTCCCCGGCAACGAGTGTGCGCTGCGAGCTGTCGGCACCGCTCCGGCACCGGTCGATCCGAACGCGCCGCCGACCACGGTGCCACCCCCGAACCCGGACGGGACGCCGGTCGAGACGGTTCCGCCGGTGACGGTTCCCGTGTACGAGGCCGTCCAGGTCGGCACGACGATCCCGCCCGACAATCTCGATCCGTTGGCCCCGCTGCCGTCGCTGCCCGTGACGGATGTCGTCGGTCCGTGTGCAGGTGGCACACTGGTCCTCGATGAGTGACACGGCGGACACCGCACCGAGCGCACCAACCACGATTCCCGAACTCCTGCTGGCGCTCCAGGCCGTCGACACCCAGTCCGACCAGCTCGGCCACCGGCGTGAACACTCGCCGCTGCGCGATGCCCTCGGGAGTGCCTCGACTGCGATGCGAGCATGGGAGCAGCAACGATTGGCGCTTCGTTCTCGGATCGACGAACTCGGCGAGTCGATCGAGGCGGCCGAGCAGCGCGGTGCCGACCTCCTGGCCCATCGACACCGTCTCGAGCAGCAGATGAAGACGGTGATCGCGCCGCGGGAGGCCGAGGCCCTGATGCACGAGATGGCCACGCTCACGGAGCAGATCGACGAACTCGACGGGCACGAGTTGACGTCGATGGAGGAGCAGTCAGCCCTCGACGACCGGCTCGCGGCTCACCTTGGCGACGAGGAGCCGCTGCGGGAGGCCCAGCGTCTGGCCGACGACGCCCTGGCTGCCGAGGTGGGCGACATCGACCGCTCACTGGCTGACCTCGCGATCCGCCGCGACGACCTCCGCGCTGCATTGTCCGACGCGCTCCTGGCGACGTACGACCGCAAGCGAGCGGCGTTCGGCGTGGCGGTTGCGCCACTCGTCGGCAAGCAGTGCCAGGGGTGCCACCTCGAGCTGTCGGCGGCCGAGATCGACACGGTGAAGGCCGAGGCAGCCGACACCGGGGTCACCGACTGCCCCGACTGCGGTCGACTGCTCATCGTCTGATCTCGGAACGACCTTCGTGTTCTTCTGGTTCATCGGTACGGCCATCGTGACCGTGGGCGTCGTCTTCCGTGACCCGCGGTTCGACTATCGACTCCTGATCGTCGGCTCGGTGCTGCCGATCGGTGACGCGCTGTTCGGTCGTGCCCGCCCGCTCCACAGCGTGACGGTCAGCGTCGCACTTCTCGCGGTGTTGATGGTTGCGACGTCGGGTCGCAAGCCGGTTCGCAAGCTGCTCCTCGGCTTGCCGATCGGGATGATCTTGCACCTCGTGTTCGCCGGAGCATGGAACAACACGGAGGTCTTCTGGTGGCCGTTCTTCGGCCTGGCGTTCGATGACGCGAGCCTCCAGATCGGCTATCGGGGTTGGTGGAGTCTCGTCCTGGAGCTGATCGGGATCGCGATCTGCACGTGGCTGTGGCGACGCAACGGACTGGGAGATCCCGATCGCCGCGCCCGGTTCCTGCGTACCGGTCAGCTCGACGCCGTGCCGGAACGCCTCGGCTGACGCCGATTCGACGCCGGTGGCTGTGGGACACTTCCATCGTGTTGATCCTCGTGCGCCATGGCCGAACGCCTGCGAATGCCGCCGGTCTGCTGCAAGGACGCCTCGACCAGGATCTCGACGACGTCGGTCAGGCCCAGGCCACGGCGGTGGCGCAGTACGTGACCGAGCGGCACGCCGTCGACGCCGTGATCGCCAGCCCGCTGCTGCGTGCTCAGCAGACCGCGGCCGCGTTCGGCATGCCGATCGAGACCGATGAACGGTGGATCGAGCTGTCGTACGGCGAGTATGAGGGGTCGCCGCACACCGACGTGCCGTCGGCGGTGTGGCAGCGGTGGCGTGAGGATCCGACCTTCACCCCGCAGGGTGGTGAGTCGCTGGCGGCGCTGGACCAGCGTGTCCGCGCGGCGTGTGTCGACCTCGTCGACCGCGCCTCGGTCCACGATGTCGTGGTGGTCAGCCACGTGTCGCCGATGAAGTCGGCGGTCGGCTGGGCGCTCGGCGTCGGTGTCGAGATCTCGTTCAATTGCCACCTCGACCAGGCCGCGGTCTGTCGCATCGTGTTCCGTGGCAAGCGTCCCGTGCTCCACAGCTTCAACGAGACGGCACCCGTCCCGAACTCGTGAACTCGTGCGGGAATAGTTCCCGCACGAGTTCACGAGTTGCTGGGTTGGCCCGGATGGATCAGCCGGCGGGGCTGGGGTAGTCCGGCGGGGTCTCCTCTGCCGGCGGGGTCTCGTAGATCGTCACCGCGCCCTCGGGATCGAACAGCTTGTTCTCCGTCGGCCACTCACCGGGCAGGTAGCGCTTGCCCCCGTCGACGAATGCCCACATGCCGGTGCCTTCCTTGCGGATCTCGTCGGGACCGTTGGCGGTCGGGTCCCACCAGGTCAGCGTCGCGTCGTCGACGCCGTTGTAGTCGGTGTCCGGCCAGAAGTCCTTGTCGCCGTAGGTGAGCAGCGGCTGGGTCAGCGCCGGTGTCGTTCCGCCACCGGCGAAGAGCGCGTCGCGGAATGTCTCCGGGGTGAGGTTCGGTCCGACTGCTTGCAGGTTCGCCGCCAGGAACGTGTAGTTGGGCATCAGCAGCCCGATCGTGTCCTTGGCCGGAGCCTCGGCACCCATGAACCACTGGTAGAGCCCGTAGAACCCGGCGATCTCCGGCGTGACGGGAACGGCGCCATGGGTCACACCCACGGCGTTCGCCCACTGGGCCTGGTCGTAGGTGCGACCGAATGCCGTGAGATCTGACAACGCAGGGGCAGCGATCACCCACTCGGGGAAGTACTCCTGCGCCGTCGCTTCCTTGGTGAGGTCGCGTGGTGCGATGCCGTCGCTGACGAGGATCACCGTGGTCACGCCCGAGGACTTGAGTTTGGCGATGATCTGCGACGCCTGGGCCTGGATGGTTCCCGGGTCGAGCGTGTACGGCAACGACTCGACGACCGTGGCGCCTCCCTCGGCCAGGTCGGCCTCGAAGGCCGCCGCGATCGTGGGTGACTCGGGACTCGAGGAGATGTAGACGTGACCGAACGACCGGGGCTCGCCCTGGAAGGCGTCGTCGCCGGCGAATTCGGCGTTGCCGCCGACCAACTGCTTGCTGATGAACTCGGCCGCATGAGCTCGGCTCTGCGCTGCGCTGATCGCGAGCCCGTACACGAACGGATCACGCTCGGCGTACCACTCGGCGGGTTGACCTGGGGTGCACCCGACGCACATCACCTCGCGAGCGGTCAGTTCGTCGGCGAACGCGCTGGTCAGCGCAGGCCCGCCGAGCACCACGAAGGGCTCGAAGTCCTCCGCGATGCGCACCGCGTCGGCGCGGGCCGTCACCTCGTCGTTCGCGAGACCGGTGCTGACGTAGACCTCGAGTTCGATCGTGCGGCCGTAGAACTCGTAGAACTGCTCGAACATGCCGAGCATGTCGCGGGCGGTCTGTTCGGATTGGGCGTTGGTGTCGGTCACCGACACGGCGTCGGACAGGTAGTTGATGATCGGGTCGTCGTCGGGACCGAAGTACTGAACGACCTTGATGGTGTCGGCGGTCACGCCGCGGGTCGTGTCGCCTCCGTTGTCGCCTTCGAACGGCGCGTAACATTCCGGCGCGAAGAACCACTTGATCGCCAGGTTCCCCGTCTCGGTGTCGCAGCGCTCGCCCCAGTCGACGTCGATTCCCTGCTCCTCGGCCTGGCTGAACGACAGCGGGAAGGTGATCTCGCCACCTGCGTCGGTCCCGTCTGGAGTGGTCTCGTCGGGAGCCTCGGTGGTGTCGGTGAGCTGCGGTGCCTCCGTCACGGCCGTCGTGGTGTCGGGTGCTGCGTCTCCGTCGTCGTCGTCACCGCCGGACACCAGGACGATGCCGGCGACGGCGGCGATGACGAGCACGATGGCTCCGATCGGCCCCCACTTCTTGAGGTTGTTCGACGAGGAGCCCCCGCCCTCTACCTGTGCTGGTTGCATGATCTACTCCGTTCCCCCTGATCGGGTGATCGCGGCACTGGACGTGCCGAGGTATGACTCGACGACGTCTGGATGGGCCAGAACGTCCGCTGGCGGTCCGGTCGCGATGACCCGACCCTGTTCGAGTGCGAGCAGCCGATCGGACACGCCGGACACGAACGGGATGTCGTGTTCGACGATGACCAGGCTCGCACCCATTTCGTCGCGTAGCCTCCGGATGACCGGCGCGAGCGCTTCGACTTCCCGCTGGGCGATCCCCGAGGTGGGTTCGTCCAACAGGATCACCGCCGGTCGGTGTGCAACGAGGCACGCCAGATCGACGACTCGACGGGTGCCGGTGGACAGCTCCCGTACGAACTTGTGGCGATAGTCGCCGAGACCCATCAGTTCGATGAGTTCATCGACGCGCACGGCGACGTGCTGTTCGGAGTCGACCGCCATCGGGAGGTGCAGCGCAGCGACGAGGATGCTGCGGCTCCCGACGAACCGCTCCTGCGCAACAGCGAGCGTCTCGGCCACGGTGAGCTCCGGGAAGAGACGGGCGTCCTGGAACGAACGCCCGAGCCCCATGGCGGCACGGCCGGCGGAGTTCAGACCGGTGACGTCGCGTCCATTCAGGACGATCTTGCCGCCGTCGAGGGGTGTGAAGCCGGAGATGAGGTCGAACACGGTGGTCTTGCCGGCACCGTTCGGGCCGATGACCCCGACGATCTCGTGTGGCCAGACCTCGAAGCTGGTGTCGTTGACGGCCATGATTCCACCGAAGGTCACCGACAGGTCGATCACCGACAGCACCGGCGCCTCGGTGCGATCGATCACGGTGCGATCGATCACGGCGCGATCGAGTGGACCGATGTCGCCGTCGGCATCGGTGCCGGTGTCGCCTTGGCCGTCAGCCTGCGCGGCCGACAGGAAGACCGAGCGCAGCAGGTCCGGTCGCTCGAGCAGCTCGGCGGTCGGGCCGTCGAAGCGGATCGTGCCGCGCTCCATGAAGTACGCCCGGTCGGCGACCGTCAGCGCCACGTTCACGCTCTGCTCGACGAGCACCACGGTGACCCCGTCATCGGCCATGCGGCGCACGATGGGCAAGAGCTGACCGACCACGACCGGGGCGAGGCCGAGCGAGAGTTCGTCGATCAGGAGGACCTTGGGGCGCATCACGAAGCTCATCGCCAGCGCCAGCATCTGCTGCTGGCCGCCGGACATGTTCGCGGCGGGGCTGTCGAGGCGATTCGCGAGCGCCGGGAACATCTCGAGCACGTCGGCGGTCGCCGCCTCGACGCCAGCGGGGTCGCGACGGTTGGTCCACCCCGCCAACTCGAGGTTCTCCCTCACGGTGAGCGAACCGAACACGCCCTGGCCACCGGGCATCTGCACGATGCCGAGCGCGGCGATCTCGTTCGGCGGAGCGTGGGTGATGTCCCTCCCGTCGAGCACGATCGCGCCACGATCGGCTTCGACGATGCCGCTGATCGACTTCAGCAGGGTCGACTTACCGGCACCGTTCGTACCCAAGAGGGCGACGACTTCGCCTTCGTCGAGGCGGAGATCGATGCCGTGCAACACGGTGCGGTTCTCGTAGCCCGCCTCGACCCCCTTGAGCAACAGCAGGTTCGTGTTGCCCTGGCGACGGTCGAACAGGACCTCGGAGCGTGCTGCGGCCGACTGCCACACCTGGGCGATGTCGCCGTCGATGACGTCGGCAACGCTGCGCAGTATCACGCTCCCGATGACGAACATCGGGATCATCATGAGCATGCCGATCTCGATCGACCAGTTGTCGGCGATCCATCCGATCACGGGCAGAACGAACAACCCGGGGATCACCCACAGAGAACCGATCGCGAAGCCGGTCGCCCGGGCCCGCGGCGGGATGGCCAACGAGAGTGCGGCGAGGACGCCAGGTCCGATGATCGCCAGCGACGCGGAGATCACGCAGTTGAGTGCGACCGCGACGTAGATGTTCGGAGAGAACGCAAACCCGGCGGATGCGATCGATGTGAGCAGCGCCACCATCGCGACGAACCTGATCAGTCCCTTGATGTTGCCGACGAAGCGTCGGGTCGCGATTCGTGCCCCGATCACCAAGCCGACGAGGGCGAACGGTTCGGCCACCGCCGCCGCAACACCGCGCGCTCGCTCGTCGAGGTCGAACTTCTGCTCGTACAGCAGCGAGGCCAGTGTGACGAACCCGATCAACGACGTCGCCAGGAACGGCAGGGCCCACCAGATGCGCTGGAGCGATTTGACCTTGTGCGCGGTACGCCAGCTCTCGGCAAACGACGGGGACTCCTCCTCGGTGTCGATGATCTCCTGGGACGCTCCGGTTGCGTGTCGTTCCCAGCGACCGCGCGTGGGCTCGTTCATCCTCAAGGCGAGCACGGCGAAGATGACCGTGGGGATCACGAAGACCAGGAACGGCACGCGCCAGTCGAAGTGGAACGCGAGCATGCCCGCGGTGAGCGGTCCGACGAACGCGCCGACGGCGTTGGCGGCTCGATGGAAGCTGTACACGCGCGACCGCGTCTCGATGGGGTAGTAGTCGGCGATCAGCGAGTTGTGCGTGGGGTCGATCACCGCCTTGCCGAGCGAGGAGCCCGAGCGGGCGATGGTCAACAGGATCAGTCCGGTCGCGAGGCCGGTCATGCCGGAGAACATGGCCCACATCAGCGCCCCGCCGAAGACGAGCGGGATTCGCTTCGACTTGTCGGCGTACTGGGCGATCGGCACCTGCAACGCCAGCGCAGCGATCGACGACAACGCCACGATCGACAGCGCAGTCGAGATGTTGATGTCGAACGACTCGCGGATCTCGGGGAGCAGGATGCCGAAGGCGGTACGGTCGAGTTCGTCGACCGCGTTGAGGCCGAACAGGATGATCAGCGGGTACGCCGCCTCGCCGCCGCACAGGTCGGTCATCCACTGCTTGGGGTGGCGCACCCCGTATGCGAACCGCTTGACCATGGGCGCGGATTGGTCGGGCGCGGTCATTGGGCGCCCCGCTCGACGGTGGTCAGGTCGAGGTCCGTTGACGCCGGCGCCGGATCGGCGCCGTTGGAACTGCTGATCCCGTCGTCTCCGGTGCCGTCGGCGCTGGGCTCGAACGCGGCGGCGATCCGCTCCACCGGGGGTGGCGTCGTCGCATCGTCAGCGTCGATTCCCTTGCGGCGGAGCACGACGCCGACCCACCAGTCGCGGATCTTGACCACGAGGCTGGCGAGGCCGCCGGGAAGCACGAGGAGCACGATCAGGACGCCCACCGCCGATGACAACAACCGCCACTCAGGGGAGGTGATGAACCACTCGCTTCCCTTGAGGAACACGGCTCCGAGCACACCGCCGAAGAGGGCACCGAGGCCACCGACGACCGCCGCGGTGAACACCTCGAGGCTGACGGCAGCGCCGTAGCTGGTCAGATCGAAGCTCTGGCTCAGGTGGACGAACAGCCCGCCCGCGACACCGGCGACGAATCCGGAGGTGATGAACGCGGTGAGCTTCACGGGTACCGGTGACACCGAGAACGCCTGGGCTGCCAGCTCGTTCTCGCGCATGGCGACGATGGCGCGGCCGGTGCGGCTGTGGCGGACTCCTCTCAACGCGAGATACACCAGGGCGAGCACGACCAGCGTGAACACGTAGTAGCGCGTGGGTGTCGACACGTCGATCCGCCCGAACAGCGGAAGTCGCTCGACTCGCTCCTGGGGAACCCACCCGAAGAACTGGCGATTGAGCAACCAGGAGTTGACCGCCAGCGCGAAGACCAGCGTGGTGACCGCGAGGTACAGCCCCCGTAGGCGAAGCGCCGGGAGCCCGACGACGAGGGCGGCCACCGCACCTGCCACCCCACCCGCCAGCAGCGCCAGTGACAGGTCGACGTTCCAGGTGATCGTGCACTTGGCGCTGACCGCTGCACCGACGGCGACGAACGCCATCTGGCCGAGGGAGATCTGGCCGGCCCACCCGGACAGCACGACGAGCGACAGGCCGATCACGGCGAACACGGCGACCGCGGTCGCCTTGATGATCTGGTCGGTTCGCAGCAGCAGCGGGATCAGGACCAGGCCGACGATGATGAGTGCTGCGGTCCCCCAGCGCAGGAGGCGGACCAGCGGGAGTCTGGCGATCCATGGCTGCAGCGGACGGACCTCGTCCGCGAGGCGCCATGCCGCGGCTTCGTCTCGATCGGCGCGTCCGTACTGGCGGCGTTGCAGCAGCAGTGCGACGAGCACAGCAGCGCCGACGATCGGCGTCACCAGCAGGGGACTGCTCGCGTTCCAGGCCACACCGTATTCGAGGACGCCGAGCGCAACGGCGGTGGTGGCGACGGTCGGGAGGTGACGCATGCGGCCGATCACGAGTGCGGCGAGGGCAAGCACCAGCGTCGACAGGCTGAGCGCCGTCCCGAGCGGAACGCCGAGGATCCCCGCTCGCAGGAACAGCGACAGAAACGACAGGGCGGCGGCGATCGCCCACACCAGCGTCGACAACCAGGCAACCGGGATGCCGAGCATCAGCGCTCGCTCGCTGCGTTCCGCCGAGCCGCGGATGGCAGTGCCGAGTCGGGTGTTCCCGAGGAAGACCGCGACCGCGGCCATCGCGAGCGGAGCGACGATGAGTGCGATGATGTCGTTCGCCGACAGGATGAAGGTCCCGATGGTGACCTTCCAGTCGACGGGAGGGGCAATGCGCTGAGATGCAGCGCTCTCGTCCCACATCTGGGGGATGAGCAACGCAAGCACACCGAGCAGCTGGGCGATCCCGATCGTGGCGACGGTGAGAACCAGGCGCGACGCGTTGGTGAACCGCCGGACGAAGGCGAGCTCGACGATGACTCCCAGGGCAACGGCGGCGACCAACCCGACGCCGAACCCGAAGAGGTACGGGAGCCCGGAGAACACGATGAGGCCGACAGCCAGCGTCGTCGGGACGAAACCGAGATCGGCCTGCGCGAAGTTGATCACGCGGTTCGCCCGGTACACGAGGGCCATGCCCATCGCCAAGAGGGCGGTGAGGAGCCCGAGCACGACGCCGCGCACCCACGCGCCGGCGGGCATCCCGAAGAAGAGGAGTTGTACGGCGATCAGCCCCGCGGCAGGCAGGAGCTGCCATGCGGCCCGTCGAAGTTGTGAGGCCCCCAGGCCACCGGTTGACACCCCCATGCCACTGCGCAACGTATCCCAAGTCCTGGGCGTTGGACGGATCGGCCGGGCACCTCGTCACGACCCACCGCGATGAGCGAAGCGACCGCATACGGCACCTTTCGCTCATCGCAACGGACGCGTCGTGGGCTGCGATGAGCGAAGCGACCGCATACGGCACCTTTCGCTCATCGCTGAGTCCAGGCTTGGTGGCAATGGTGAGGTGGCCTGTAAGCGGGATTCTGTGGGTGCATGCACCCGGTGACCATCCATCTGTGCGGCCTACCCGAGGGTGCCCGCCGCGCCTGTCGGCGTGGTGGGCGAACGGGCCGTTCGTGTCCTCTGCTCGGCCTTGCTCCGGGTGGGGTTTACCGAGCCGACGACGTCGCCGTCGTCGCTGGTGCGCTCTTACCGCACCGTTTCACCCTCACCTGTGACCGGTCCGCCGAGGCGAGCCGATCCATCGGCGGTCTCTCTCTGTTGCACTTGTCCGTCAGGTCGCCCCGACCTGGCTCTCGCCAGCACCCTGCCCTGTGGAGTCCCGACTTTCCTCGACGGTGCAGCACGCGCCGCCGCGGTCACCCGGCCTCCTCACCATTGCACCTCGGAGTGTACGCGAGGTCGGTCGTGGACCGCGCCAGATCAGCAGGTGGGTTCGAGCTCGTTGTAGATCAGCGCGTTCAGTGACGGCGTCTGCAGGACGAACGTCTCGCGGACGCCGTTGTCGTCAGGACGGCCCACGACCAACTCGATCTGGCCCGTCGAGCCGAATCGGTCGGTGATCGCGAACTGGAAGGGAATGCCCTGATCGTCGTTGGGTACGCCCCCGCCACCGATCGTGGGGCTGACGTATCCCTCGGGACCGCGTGACGCAGCCACAATGGCTGCCGCGTGCCGAGACTCGAGCGTCGCAGCTGCGATGGTCGCTTCCGATGCTGCCGCGTCGGTGAGGTCGATCGTGAGCGTCTGATGTGTGGCGGCCGCGATGTTCTCCAACGCAACGGCACTGTTGAGGATGTCGCGCATGGGGTCGTCGCTTGCCTGGACCGCCTCGAGCAGCGGACCGACGAGCCGTTCCATGTACCACGGGTTGGTGCACTCCCATGCCACGGCGCCGATGGACTCGGTGAGTTCGCCCATCTCCACGGCGATCGCACGATGGTCCTCGATCAACCGCTCGACGAGCACGATCTGGTCACCTTCGAGCACCCCGACGCCGAGGATCGTCTCGTAGACGTCGACCAGCGTGAGCTCCAACGACGAGGCCGTGCGCAACAGCACGGCGTCGTCGACCGGGTAGTTCGGAGGGTCCGTGACCGGCGGCGCGTATCCGACGCGGCCGGGCGACTCGTCGCCGGTGCGGTCGTCTCCACATGCCGCGGCCAACGCAGCGATCGAGACGGTGAGTCCACCGATCTTGAGGGCGTCACGACGACCGAATCGAGAGGTGCTGCTGGGGGAGATCGGGCTGCTCATGACACCACTCCGGCGGTCAGGTCGAGCGGTTGCGATCGTGGTTCGAACAGCTGCTGCAAACTCGACGAGAGACCGCCGAGGTCGCTGAGGACGGTGGCCATTCTCGCCTCGACGACGATGATGGACGCGGTGAGCTTGCGGGCGTTGACCGACTCGTACTGCGCCAACAGCTCGGTGTGCGTTGCGGCCGCTGTGTTCTCGAGCGCGTTCGCGGCCTCCGCGAACGCGTCGACGTCGGCGATCGCGAATGCAGATTCGAGCTGGTCGAACACCTCGTCGTTGCGCGTGTTCGCGGAGAACCCCGCCGTCCCGGCGATCTTGTCGGCGTAGGCCATGTGGTTGGCGGCGAAGACCTCGGCGAGCAGGCCGGCATCGTCGGAGAGCCCCCCGTCGATGGCCGTACGGTACAGCGCTGCCGCGGTCAGTTCGAGCTCCATCGCGGCGCGCAGGAGGGTCTTGTCGTCCTCGGTCGGGCTGGTCGGAGCCGCAGCTGCGGGACGGGCGACGGCGAGCGC
>JBGSII010000034.1:0-2850 GCA_041742555.1 Ilumatobacteraceae bacterium | reverse complement strand
GCACAGGGCGGCAGCGGCCTGCACTTCTGGCGCTCCTTTGAAGGTCACGATGCCGGAGAACGACAACAACGCCCCGGCATCGAGCGCCCGGCGCGCCTCGTCGGGGCCGCCGGTGAAGCAGTGGAAGACCGTGCGGGAGGGAACGCCGACGTCGGCGAGCACGGCGAACGTGTCGTCCCATGCATCGCGAGTGTGGATCACCAGTGGGAGAGCTCGATCGTTCGCCAGGGCGATCTGCTCGGCGAACACTCGCTGTTGAACCTCGCGCGGTGAGTGGTCGTAGTAGTAGTCGAGGCCGCACTCACCGACCGCCACGATGCCATCGACGTCGAACAGGTCGACGATCGTGTCGACACCGTTCACCGCGTCGTGAGGGTGTAGTCCGACCGTGGCGTAGACCTGCGGATGTGTTTCGGCAACGGCAATCGCCGCCAACGACGTCTCCCGATCGCATCCAACTGAGATCAGTGTCGTGACGCCGACCTCCGCGGCAGCCTGGACGGCAGCGTCGATGCCGTCGGGAATTCGCGCATCGTGCACGTGACAATGCGAGTCCGTCCATTCCAAGTGGCGAGGCCTCACGTCGGGTCTCCTCGCAGCGATCGGGGTCGGCCTCGCTCCGGCTCGTCGCTGGCGCTTCCGTTCTGGACCTGCTCGGCCTCACGTCGAGTCTCGTCGTGGCGATCGGGGTCGGCCTCGCTCCGGCTCGTCGCTGGCGCTTCCCTCGCCGGCGCGCGTTCCGGACCTGTTGGCTGTGACGTGCTCGGCCTCACGTCAGGCGGGGGAACAGGGCGTCGCCCTTGGTGACCGGGGAGCCTGGCGCATAGCCGCCCCAGCTGGCGGCGTCGGGGAGGCGTTGGTCGGCGACCAGGCCGGGCAGGCCGATGCGTTCCCAGATCGCCTGGGCGGTGTCGGGGATCGCCGGATGCGTCAACACGGCGACGATGCGCAGCGCTTCGAGGGCATCGCCCATGACCGCGTCGACACCCGGGCCGGGTTCGGCCTTCCACGGCTCGTTGGCCTCGAGATGAGAGTTCGTCGCCCTCACCAACTGCCAGGTGGCGTCGAGCGCCTTGCTCGGCTGCACAGCATCCCACTGAGCCGACGTGTCGGCGAAGGCCGACGCGGCGACCGCCGCGAGCGGGCTGGCGGGGTCGGGTGCGGTGCCGACGCCGTCGCATTTCTTCGCCACCACGGTGGCCACGCGGGCGAGCAGGTTCCCGAGATTGTTCGCGAGATCGGAGTTGTAACGCGACGTGAACCCTTCGATCGAGAAGTCGCCGTCGTTGCCGTAGGCGGTGTCGGCGAGCACGTAGTAGCGGAAGCCGTCGAGGCCGACCTCGTCGATCAGGTCGAGGGGATCGACGACGTTGCCCGATGTCTTGCTCATCTTCTCGCCACCGCTGAGCAGCCAGCCGCCGATCGCCCATCCCTTGGGGAGCTCGACGCCGGCCGACATCAACATGGCCGGCCAGTACACGCAGTGCTGGCGCACGATGTCCTTGCCGATCAGGTGGTAGTCGACCGGCCACCACTCGCGGTAGGCGTCGGTTCCGTCGCCGAAGCCGACCGCGGCGAGGTAGTTGGTGAGCGCGTCGAACCACACATAGGTGACGTGGTTCGGATCCCATGGCAGTGGGATGCCCCACTCGAGCGACGTGCGGCTGATCGAGAAGTCGCGCAGGCCGCTCTTGATCAGCCCGATCGCCTCGTTGCCGCGGTGTTCCGGGGTCAGCGCGTTCGGATGGGACGCGTACCAGTCGAGCAGTCGGTCCTGGAAACGCGAGAGCCGGAAGAACCAGTTCTCCTCCTCGAAGTACTCGACCGGTCGCTGGTGGATCGGGCAACAGTCGGCGGTCCCGTCGATCGTGACCAGTTCGTCGTCGGCGTAGTACTCCTCGCACGCCACGCAGTACTTCCCGGCGAACGTGTCGAGTTCGATGTCACCGGCGTCGTAGCAGCGCTGCAACAGTTCGGCCACAGCGGCCTTGTGGCGCGGCTCGGTGGTGCGGATGAAGTCGTCGTTGGCGATGTTGAGCCGCTGCCATGCTGCTGCGAACTTGGGGGCGATCTCGTCGGTGAACTCCTGCGGGGTGACCCCCGCGGCCTCGGCCGCCTGCTGGATCTTGAGGCCGTGCTCGTCGGTGCCGGTGACGTACTTGACGTCGTCGCCGAGGAGGCGATGCCACCGGGTCAGCGCGTCGCCGACGATCGTCGTGTACGCGTGGCCGAGATGGGGCTCGGCGTTGACGTAGTAGATCGGCGTGGTCACGTAGAACCGGGTCACGCCTGCACGCTAGAGCGTCGGTCCCGCCGGCCCACCGATCGGTTTCGACCCGCGAGTCGAGCGAGCGACCACGATGATCACGAGGACGAGACCGGCGACGGCCACGACGGCAGCGGCCAGCGCGCCGTTCACCGTGGTGATCAACAGACCCTGGAGCGACTGCAGGAACGCGATCACGCCGATCACGAGGATCGGGACCAGGTGACGTGCCAGCCCGACGGCGACAACGCCAGCAGCGGTGATCGTCGCGGCGACGGAGGCCGTCAGCTCGCTCACGTCGGCGAGCATCACCGCGCCGATCATCGCGGCGATCGCCGCGACCGCCAGCACGTACATCTCCGGCTTGAGTATCTGAGCGATGGCCAGCGCACCGACGACGAGAGCCGCTGTCCACACCAGGATCCCGCCGATCCACGGTGGGATCGTCACGATGGCGCCGACTCCGCCGAGCACGAGGCCGGCGCCGACTGCGGTCGTCAGGACCTGCAGTGGCCGGTCGCGATTGCGCCAGAGCACAGCGCCGAGCGCAGTGACCGGCAGCCCGATGATCACCAGGTTCCAAC
>JBGSII010000033.1:0-6747 GCA_041742555.1 Ilumatobacteraceae bacterium | reverse complement strand
GGTCAAACGTGACAGTTCGGTGCTGTCACGTTTGACCCGGCACGGTGTGACGGTGTGACGGCAGTCCGGTCGGACTGCGGCGTCACGTGTTCGTTAGCGTCATCGCGATGACGGACACGACCCAGACCGAGTCGACCGCCCGGGCGCCATTCGCCCCCTGGGATCGACGCGACATTCCGGGGAGGTTCAGCGTCGAGGAGACCGCGCGCCGTGTCGGCAACTACAAGTGGACCGAGATGAAGCTGTTCGAGGCCCTGGGCGGCTGGGTGGCCACCGTGCCGGAACTCGACGTGAAGATGCGCCTCGGCACGCACTGCTACCACCACGCCTGGCATGCCGACCTGTGGCACAAGCGCTTGCCGGAGCTCCGCGAGATGAAGCCCGAGCGACTCACTGTCCCCGCGAACGACGCAATGGAACGCTTCATCGACGCGATGACCGAGCCCGAAGCGCCCGAGCTGACGATCGAGAAGCTCGTCGGCGTGTATCGCGTCCTGATCCCGCGGTTCATCGCCGCGTACACGTACCACCGCAACAACACGAGCGAGATCACCGACGCGCCGACGATCCGGTCGATCAACTTCATCCTGCAGGACGAGTTCGACGATTGGCGCGACGGCGAGATGTTGCTGCAGTCGCTGATCACCGCACCGGACCACGTCCGTCGGGCCGCCGAACACCAGGCCCGGCTCGAGGCGCTGATGGTGGAAGCAGGCGGTATCACCGGACCCGATAGCATCGGCTCGGGGACCAGCACCATGTCTGAAGGGGGCGCCTGATGCGTCAGTTCTTTCCGGTAGAAGACCTCGCTCGCGACGAGCGGTTCGTGCAGACGAACATGGCCGAGCGCATGAAGGACGGTCGCACGGCCATCGACGTCAAGGAGTCGTCGGCGAAGAGCCGGGGAGCATCGAAACGATTGACCCCAGAGCGTCACGACGCCTCCGACGCGGCCCGCGGACTGATGCACGGGATCATGGTCGGCGAGATCCAGGCGCTCGAAGGCGCTGGACGGACCGCCCACGACTTCGCCGCCGGCGACGGCACGAACGACACGGTGCCGTTCGAGCTGAAGCTCGACATGGCTCGCCAGGCGTGGGACGAAGCCCGCCACGTCGAGATCAGCGCAAAGCTGTCCGACTGGATGGGGACCGAACTCGGCGAGTTCGCCGAGAACACGGTGCTGTTCGAGGCCGCCTGCTCGAACGATCCGATTCTTCGACTCGCCGGCGTCAACCGGGCGCTCGAAGGCCTAGCGATCGACGTGTTCACCCAGATGAAGGAGTTCGGCGACGTGGCCGGCGACCCGTTCCTCGAGTTCTGCGAGGACTGGATGCTGGCCGACGAGGTCACCCACGTGAAGATGGGATCGGACTGGCTCCGCAAGGTCACCGCCAACGACCCCGATCGCCGGGCAAAGGCGCTCGAGTTCCAACAGGTCGTCGACAAGCTCTTCAGCTTCGGCGGCGCCCGCGGCGAGAGCCCCGAGAGTTCGTTCAGCCTCGCCAAACGATTCCGTGAGCTCGCGGGATTCACCGACGACGAGGTCGAGACGATCTCACAGATGGACGCCGAAGCCCTCGAGGAGCGCAAGGAGGCGGTGCGCAGGTACCGCGAGCGCGTCGGCGTCGACGCCTGACCGAGAACGATCGAAGTCAGACGCGATGACCGGTGCGACCTCTGCGGCGAAGGTGACCGTCGTCCCCGAGGAGTTCACGTACGTCAAGTTCGACGCGACCGAGATCGCCCGGATCGTCGCAGAGCTCGCCGAACGACTCGAGATCGCCAACCCGATCCGGGTGGTCGTCGACGAGACGACGCCCCTCGCGAAGGTCTACGAGGAGATCGACGCCGCCTCGTCGGATGCACTGATCACGCTCCACGCCGAGAGCGGAGCGTTGGAGGATCGTAAGCATCCGATGTCGTTCAGCGCGACAGGAGCCAGGGAGGCCCTCGGGAGGATCCTGCTGCGTGCGCACGACCGCATGCGATCCGACTTCGCCGACGCGCCCGCCGACCTCGAGCTGACCCTCGCCGAGAACGCCGCATGGGACACGTACTGTGCCGGGCGCCTTGCGCGGATGGGGGTCGAGACGAACCAGCAACGCTGGCGATACAACCATCGCAATCGTTTCGGCTTCCACGACCGCGTCGACATCGCGTTCGATGCACTCTGGGCGGCCGACGACCTGAGTTGGTCGGACGTCCTCGCCACCGCCCGCGGCTGACGCGTCCCGGACTCCGACACCACTCGATCTGGCTCGTCCGACTCCTGATGGAGTGCCGTCGACTCCGTACAGTCGCTCCATGCCGCAGATCCGCCGCCGCGTCAGCACCAACGGGATCGAACTCGACGTGATCGATGCGGGCACGCCCGGCGATCCGGTCGTCGTCCTCGTGCACGGGTTCCCCGAGAGCTCACACTCCTGGCGCCACCAGATCCAACCGCTCGTCGACGCCGGCTACCGGGTTCTGGTGCCCGACCAGCGCGGCTACTGCTCGTCGAGCGCGCCGAACGACGTCGCGGCATACCGCTCGGATCACCTCGCCGCCGATCTGGTGGGTCTACTCGACGACGTCGCCACCGACGACGCCTTGTTCGTCGGTCACGACTGGGGGTCGATGGTGGTGTGGGACCTGTCACGCCTGCAGCCCGATCGAGTACGGGGGCTCGTCAACGTGAGCGTGCCGTACACCGCATGGCCGGCACGCCCGACGGAACTGTTCAACGCATTGTTCGGTGACCGGTTCTTCTACATCTCGTACTTCCAGGACGTCGGACCCGCCGAGGCCGAGCTCGAAGCCGATGTCGCCGAGACCATGCGGCTGACGCTGTGGGGCGGATCGGGTGAGATGTTCGGCCCACCGCCCGACCCGCTCCCCCCGCGCGAAGGCACCGGCTTTCTCGAGTCGATCACACGCGGCGCCGCGGTGCCCGACGGCATCCCGTCGTGGCTCACCGCCGATGACCTTGCCACGTACACCGAACAGTTCTCGACGAGCGGGTTCTTCGGGCCGCTCAGCTGGTACCGGAATCTCGACGCCGACTACGAGATCACCAAGGATCTGCCGCCACCGTCGGTGCCGTGTGCATTCATCGGCGGCACTCGCGATGGCGTGATCGCCGCCCGGCTGGACACGATCGACGAACTGCACGCCGAGCTTGCCGACTACCGCGGCTCGGTCCTGATCGACCGGGCCGGCCACTGGACCCAACAGGAACGCCCCGATGAGTTCAACGCCGCCCTCGTCGAGCTCCTCGCCCGCCTCACCTGAGCCCGTCCAACGTTTGCGCCCGGATTCGGATGGACCGGTCCATCCGAATCCGCACGCAAACGACAGGACCGACTGGGTCGATCAATGCGAGACGTCGACGGGCTCGCGTCGGCGAGGACGGACGATCGGCGTGCGCCAACCGAGACCTCGCACCTTGCCGGTCGGCGGCCAATGATCGTCGCGGCTGTACGCCCACCACTCGAACGGATTGAGGTAGTACGCACACGACTCGACGACTCGGGCGAACGACTCGTCGCGTCGGCGCGCTGCCCACACCACCATCCCCGCGGCGCCTCCCGCCACCATCCAACCGCCGTAGAGCAACGGGTAGAACGGCCCGAACCAGCGGGCCTGCCAGACGTGCACGTCCTCGTGGTCCGTCACGAGTTGTCGACGGCGCGGCAGCGACGTGTCAGCCGCGCCGCTGACCACGTTGCCGATCGTGATCGCAAACCCCGAACGAGGAACGAAGCCGCGCCGGAACACCATACGATTCGCCCGACGGCTGAGGGATGCGTCGTAGCCAGGAGCGCCCCGCACCACGCCGAGCACCTGTGATGCGAGCGCGGCACCGGTCATCGGAAGGGCCCAGGTCGAGTCGAGGACGAAGGCGATCGGTCCGGTGGAACATCCCCAGTCGTAGACCCTGCGCCAACCGGTGATGACACCGTTCGCTGCGCCGATCACGCCGAGGGGCGCCGCGAGGCCGAGCGGAGATCCGACCGCGGCACCGAGCACTGCGCCCGCAACGCCGACGGCGGCCGCCTCGATGAGACTGCCGCCGTCCGATGCGTCTGCTGGATTCATGTCAACACGCCGACCATCGGATCAGCGCGCCGATCGTGGTCAGTTCCGCAGGTACGACAGCAGGCGCAGGATCTCGAGGTACAGCCACACGAGCGTCACCACGAGCCCGAGTGCAGCAACCCACTCGTAGTTCTTCGGGAGCCCGCTCTGGATTCCCCGCTCGATGAAGTCGAAGTCGAGGGCCAACATCGCCGCAGCCAGGCCACACACGAACAGCGAGAACCCGATGCTGAGCACCATGTTGTCGCCGTTGAGGAACGGCAACGTGGTACCGAACAGGCGCAGCACGAACGAGAACAGGTACAGCACCATGACGCCGATCGTGGCGATCATCACCGTACGACGGAACTTCTCGGTGACCTTGATGATACGAGTCCGGTAGAGCACCAGCATCACGAGGAACACCGAGGCCGTCGCGAGGACCGCTTGGACGACGATGCCGTCGTAGAAGGTCTCGTAGCCCTTCGAGATGGCCCCGACCGCGAAGCCGTACGCCAGTGCGTAGACCGGGCCCAAGATCTTGGCCAGGTTGGGCTTCATGTTGGCGACGATGACGGCGATGAAGCCGACGATGATGCCGAGGAACGCCATCGGGGGGAACGAGTAGGTCTCGACGCCGTTCTCGAGCGTGGGGCCGCTCGCGGCATTCCACCCGAATGCGCCGGAGATGAGCAGCAGCACGAGCAGCACGGCCGAGGCGCTGATCGTGCCGTTGAGCGTCATCGCTTTCTGCCACGACGACACCGGGCCGTCGGTGATCGGCTGGGTCTGGACGTGCGTGCCCGCTTGGGGAGCACCCCACCCGGGTTGCGACGCACGGAAGTCTTGTGATGCCTTGTCGAAGGCTTCCTCTTTGAAAACTGGATTCGCCATGGTTCAGCGATTGTACCCAAGTGCACCGACCAGGCGCCCGCGAATGGTCGACGGATTCACGAAGTTCTCACCGAAGGTCGTGAGCACTCGTCGCCTCCCAGAGGTCGATCTCCGGGGGCGCTGCGAGGAGCCCGACACACGAGCGAGCCATGTCGACCATCACCTCGGAGTCGAAGTGGCGACGCTGGTGCGTTGGGGTCTCCCACTTCTGGACGAGCAGATGGCGGCCAGGCATGGTCACGCTCGAGCACAGATCCACGTTGCGACAGCCGTCCTGCATGCGCGTGAGCACGACGTACTTCGACAGCACAGCAAGCAACGCAGCGTCATCAGCGGCGTCGAAGCGCAGCGTCACGATCGTCAAGTCGATCTCGGTTGTCTCGTCGACGAGGACCTCGGTTTCGGTGCCCACGGCTGATGCATCACTCATGACGATCCCTCACTCTCCCTCATCTCCAGCTGCGATATCTCGTGTCGGTTGTGTTCAGGTGGTTGACGGATCGGGCGACGTCGGTATCGTGACCAGCGTCTCACGTCGGCTGTCGTGCACCTCTCCTGCAGGCACCGTCAACGGACACACTCGCACGCCGAATCCTCCACGGGGGCACCGACCACGGTCACCGCCTCCGTTGAATCAACACAGTAGGAGCACCAGGTGGCCAAAGACCGCGTCGACCGAGACGACGAAGACCTCGTCCGTCTCTACCTCACCGATATCGGGCAGTACACGCTGCTGACGAAAGACGACGAGGTTCGACTCGCGAAGGCCATCGAAGCGGGCAACGAAGCCTTGGCCCTGCTCGACGCAGGTGGCGAGCTCACCGCTGCGAAGAAGCGGGAACTGCGACGCATCGCCCGACAGGGCGAGGAGGCCGAGCGCCAGTTCGTCCAATCGAACCTGCGTCTTGTGGTCTCGATCGCCAAGAAGTACCAGGCCTCAGGGCTGCCGCTGCTCGACCTGATCCAAGAGGGCAACCTCGGGCTGATGCATGCCGTCGAGAAGTTCGATTGGCGCAAGGGATTCAAGTTCTCCACGTACGCCACGTGGTGGATCCGCCAGGCGATCACCCGCGGCATCGCCAACACCGGTCGCACCATCCGCCTCCCGGTCCACGCCGGTGACACGTTGGCGCGGCTGCAGAAGGCGCGCTCGCGCCTCGAGCTGAAGTACGGCCGACCCGCCACGCTCTCCGAGCTGGCCAAGGGCGGGAAGGAGATCACGCCGGCCCGCAAGCGTGAGCTGCGCCGCACGGCCAAGGAGGGCGAGGACGCCGAACGCACGTTCGTCCAGTCCAACCTCCGCCTCGTGGTGTCCATCGCGAAGAAGTACCAGGCGTCCGGCCTGCCGTTGCTCGACCTGATCCAGGAAGGCAACCTCGGCCTCATGCACGCGGTCGAGAAGTTCGACTGGCGCAAGGGCTTCAAGTTCTCCACGTACGCCACATGGTGGATCCGCCAGGCGATCACCCGCGGCATCGCCAACACGGGCCGCACGATCCGCCTTCCGGTTCACGCCGGCGACACGCTCGCCCGCCTGCAGAAGGCGCGCTCGCGCCTCGAGCTGAAGTACGGCCGCCCCGCCACGCTGTCCGAGCTGGCCAAGGAAGTCGAGATGCCCGAGGACAAGGTGACCGAGGCGCTGCGCTTCGCTGCCGAGCCCCTTTCGCTGTCGGAGCCGCTGCGCGAAGACGGCGATGCCGAGCTCGGCGACGTCGTCGAGGACCGCTCCGCCGAGTCGCCGTTCGAAGTTGCCGCCACCGCGCTGCTGCCCGACGAGATCTCGCGACTGCT
>JBGSII010000032.1:0-2123 GCA_041742555.1 Ilumatobacteraceae bacterium | reverse complement strand
CGGCCCCACCGCCGCCGACGACAGCGCCGTCGTGAGCGAGTTGCCGACCCCGCGCCCGTGGTCCGCCGAGTCCTTTCGCGCCATGGGAGCGAGCTGCAGGGTGGTCACGGCGCACGAGTCGCTGACCCGACATGCGATCGAACTCGTGCGACAACTCGAGCGGCGTTGGAGTCGCTTTCTCCCCGACAGCGAGATCAGTGCGGTGAACGCTGCGGCTGGTCGTCTCACCGTGGTCTCGGATGTCACGTACGACCTGATCGCTCACGCCGAACGCGCTCGGCGCGTCACCGGTGGAGTGTTCAATCCGCTCATGCTCGACCAGCTCGAGGCACTGGGCTATGACCGATCGTGGTCGGAATTCACCCATGTGCCGTCCGGAGCGCCGACGTGCCCGGGGACGAATCTCGACATCGAGCTCTACCCCGACATTCGTGCAGTGCGCCTGCCTGACTCGAGCCGTTTCGATCCCGGCGGGATCGGCAAGGGGCTGGCTGCCGACTTGGTCGTTGGGGCGCTCGCTGCCGAGGGGGCGACGACCGTGCAGATCGAACTCGGAGGCGACGTTCGACTCATGGGGCCGTCGTGGACCGGCGGCGACTGGACCGTGGTGGTCGACGACTCCGATCACGGTGCGCCATGTGCCGCGAACGTCACCCTGCCAGAAGGCGCGGTGGCCACCAGCAGCATCATGCGTCGGCGTTGGCGTCGAGGAGACGAGGACGTCCACCATCTGCTCGACCCGCTGACAGGACGATCCGCGGACACCGACCTCGATGCCGTCACGATCGTCGCGCCGACGCTGTGGTGGGCCGAAGTGGTCGCCAAGGTCGCGCTGGTCTCGGGGTCGGATCGCGCTCGCACCCTGATGGCCGACTTCGGCGTCTCGGGGCTGCTCGTGACCGGAGATTCGTCGACCCGATACGACGTGGTGAGTCGTTCGGAGCGCGCCGCATGAACTCCCAGGTGTGGTGGTTCGTCGCTCGTTCGTCGGGCATCATCGCCTGGGCCCTGCTCACCTGGTCGGTGTGCTGGGGCCTCTTGATGTCGACTCGTCTGCTGTCGCGCCGTGTGAGTCCGGCGTGGCTGCTCGACCTCCACCGGCATCTCGGTGGTCTCGCGGTGATCTTCACGGCGATCCACGTCGTCGGCCTGGTGGCCGACAGCTATGTCACCTTCGGGTGGGCGGAGATCCTGGTGCCGATGGCGTCGTCGTGGAAACCGGGCGCAGTGGCGTTCGGCGTGGTGTCGTTCTATCTGTTGCTGGCCGTCGAGCTGACATCCCTGGCGATGCGGCGCCTGCCTCGCTCCCTGTGGCGATGGATCCACCGATCGAGCTTCGTGTTGTTCGGGATGGCGAGCTACCACGGGATCGCGGCCGGGACCGACGCCGGCAATCCCGTCTTCCGAGTCGCGGCGTGGGGCTCGATCGTTGTCGTGACCGCGCTGACGATCTCGCTCATCGTGAGCGCACGCCGCACCCGTACCCACCTCCGCTCGCTCCCAGCGACGTCGGTCGAACTCACCGTTGCGGTCGCCGCCACCGAGCCCCTCGATGCTCCCGCTGCGGTTGCGACCAACGCCGCCACGCGACCGGTTGCGTGGTCGTCGACGCTCCCCGTGCCCGACTCGATCGTGCCCGTGATGCCGACGCCGGTCCTGACGCCGTCGATGCTGCCGAGAGTCGGCAGGTTGTCACCGATCGCCGCGATCTCACCGATCTCCCCGATCGAACCCTTCGCGCCCGAGCCTTCGGTCCCGATTCGCACGGATGCGTCGCCCGTCCATCCCGGGCCACTGCTTCCTCCGCCGGCGACCCCGGTGTCCACACCGCAGAGCTCCCTGCCGCCTCCGCTGCGCGTCGTCGAGGATCGATTGGTCAGCGTGGGTGCAGCTGCCGCAGACGCAGGCGAGCGTCAGCCAGATGTGACTTGACGGTACCGATCGAGAGTCCCAGTGTCTCGGCGATGTCGTCGAGACTGCGATCGTCGATGTAGTACATGGACGCGACCTCGCGCTGGCGGGCAGCGAGGGGATCGAGGAAGGCGCGCGCCGACTCCGCCGACTCGAGCCGATCTTCGTGCCCTGCCGTCCTGGCGCCGTCTTCGGGTGCCATCGCGGCCACC
>JBGSII010000031.1:0-2969 GCA_041742555.1 Ilumatobacteraceae bacterium | reverse complement strand
GCCGCCAGCCCGTGTGGTCGGGACCGGTCAGCGCTGGGCTGGTTCCCGCTGCGGCGCGCCGGCGGGCAGTCCAGAAGTCGGTGATCGCCTCGTCGCCGAGCGTGGTGACCGCCGTCTCGATTCGCGAGCTGAACCGTCGGGTCGACTCGCCTTCCTCGCTGCGGAGCGGCGCGCCGAACACCACCTTGGTCCGGCCCGGCTTCGGACGCTTCATCCCTTTGCCGAAGATCGCTCCGGTGCCGTCGATGAACACGGGAACGACGGGCGCACCGGTTCGCGCGGAGAGGTATGCCGCCCCTCCCTTGAAGTCCTGACCCCACCCGTCGGGCGATCGGCCGCCTTCGGGGTAGATCACGAGGCTGTACCCGTCCTCGACGAGCTCTCTGATCAGATCGGACGATTTTCGACCGGTGAGTTCACGGTCGATCGGAATGGCGTTGAGCGACAGTGCCGACAGCGCTGCTTTCCATCGCTTGTCGAAGAAGTAGTCGGCCGCTGCGGCAACGACCAGCTTGTGACGCCAGACGAGCGGCACCGACCGGATCATCAACCCGGTGTCGAGATGGCTGTGATGATTCGGAGCGAAGATCACCGCAGGAGGGTCGTCGAGTCCCGCCAGGTCGGCGAGCCGATCGGTGCCCAGGATCTCCGGCGAGGCCAGCACTCGCGCAGCCAGGCGAACAGGTCCTTCGACCATCACCGTGCGCACCGACGACGCCAACGGTCGGCGTGCCCACTCGGTGTCGTAGTGTGCCCCGAGTCCGGAGACCTCGGGCGGCACCTCCACGCCGCGCGGAACCGTGGGCGCGCGATACGGGAAGCCGAAGTTCCGCAGCGGCGTCGTGGCGCGCCGCACCGCCTCCTCGGCTGCACCGGCAGCGCGTTGGGCTCGTCGGAGGTTGCGGTCCACCATCGACGTCCGACCTACTTCACGTCCGCGATCAGCAGCGGGGGCGTCTTGAGGTGGGTGATGGTCGGCGAGCGGCCGACGGTGTCGGACGCGATCTCGAGCGCGTCGTTCATCGTCGACGCCGGGGTGAACCCGAGCTTGCGGACTGTGGTCGCGTCACCCCCGACGATGATCACTTTGCCGACGTGCTTCATGCCGTGACTGCCCCAGTACCACATGTAGAACGGGTGCACGCCGTGGTACGCGTTGGTGGTCCGGTAGAGGTGGCGGTACCAGTCGTCCTCGGCGTACTGCTGCTCCCACTTCTGCGACATGACGTGTGGATCACGAGTGTCGGCGAGGACCTCCTCGAAGAAGTCGATGTAACTCGGGTGATGGACGGGGTGGAACTCGTTGGTCGTCGGATGGGTGAGGATCACCACGCCGCCTTCGCGAACCAACGGCTTGCCTCGGTAGAGGTTGAAGAAGTACCCGAGTCCGGTGCACATGACGAGGATCGGGTTCATGATCGAGTGCACGTTGTAGGGGCAGATGTAGGGGATGCCCATCGTCAGGATGTCGGTTTGACCCTCGACCTCCACGAGTTGCTGGTCGTACACGTTCTGGGTGGTGACCTTGTGGACGGCTTCGACCTCGCCGCACTGGATGCTGGTCATCTGGTGAGGCGCTTCGATGCCGTGGAAGATCTTGCGGGCGGTCCGCGCCGGCAGCCGTGCCACCGACTTCGCCGTACCGAGATACAGGGCCCGGTCCTTGGCGGTCCACTCCCACTCGCGCTTGGAGAGGAACTCGAACGGCTGCGGGAACGTGTCGGTGTTGAGGGTCGTCTCGATCTGGAACACCTTGGGGCCGTTGTCGCGCATCACCTTGCCCATGCGCCAGGTGCTCTTGTGGAGTTCGGACGCGTGTTGGTCCATGAACGAGTGCGACGCCTCCATCGTGGTCGGGTTGTGATGGTGCCGCAAGGAGCGGTAGCTGGCGAGGCCGACGGCGGTCGACTTCCAGCCGCCATCCATCGCCACGAGGTTGATGTTGACGTAGACGAGCAGGTCGGACTCGGCCGCTCGTTTGTTGATCTCGATCTCTTCGCCTCGATCGGTGGTGCCCAGGAACGCGAGGTTGTCCGGGTCCTCGGCGTCGTGCTGGTAGAGCAGGCCGCGCGGCTCGAACGCGTCGTAGACGCGGTCGCCGAGTGCGTGGCGCAGCTCGAACTCGTGCATGCGGCGGTGTAGCGCGAGGGCGGCGATGATGTGGACGTCGTCGACGCCGGCGTCGGCCGCCATGGTCAGCACCTGTTCGATGATGCGCTGGCGGAGGTCGGGGCGCCGCATCTTCGGCAGGGGCAGCGACACATCGTCGAATGCGATCGTGAGCTTCATGCCGGGGAACAGCAGCGAGGGCAGCGGATCCATGTCGATCGGGTTGAGCAGCGCCGTGCGGATCGCGCCGTCGATGTCGTCGATCGCCTCGTGCGGCTCCGGTGCGTAGATCACCCGTGAGCGGTCGGCGGGCAGCTTCTCGAGCCGGAAGCCCTCGCCGTGCCAGAACAGCGTTGGGGGAGTCGACTTGTCGACGTCGAGAACGAAACCTGGTCGAGGCATCAGTGAACAGCTCCTTGGAGATGGTGGCGCGGCGGCGAGGGAAGCGCCAGCGACGAGATTGCAGCAGGGGTCAGACCCCTGGTGAAATTCGCCGTGATCATCGGTCGATCTCGAACGCGATCTTGACGGCGCCGCGGCGGCCGGCGGTGGCGGCGTGGGCGATGGCGTCGACGTGGTCGGACAGGGGATAGGTGGCCGAGAGCAGGCGCTCGGCTCGCAGATCGTGGGCCGTTTCGATGGCCAGTTCGAAGGTCCGCGCCGTGCGGCCGTCGGGCAGGTGCTCGGTGCCGTAGGTGTAGGCACCCTTGAGTTCGGTCTCGCGATGCCAGAGCCCGGTGAGGTCGAGCGTGACGTCGGCGGGCATCCCGAGGAGCACGACGCGCCCGCGGGGGCGGGTGATGCGCAGGCAGTCGGCCACGGTGTTGCTGGTGCCGACGGCGTCGATCGTGACGTGGGCG
>JBGSII010000030.1:0-12345 GCA_041742555.1 Ilumatobacteraceae bacterium | reverse complement strand
GCGCCGAGCACGGCGACCTCGAAGTGGTCTGCAGCCGACCGGCGCTGCGCGAGCGGCTGGCGTCGACCCGATTCGACCGGGCGGTCGACGTGCGCAGCACGATCACATCAGTCGGGTCCGACGACGGCACGCTGTGACGATGAACGACCGTGTGATCGATCCTGGCGACGACCCGATCTTCCATCTCGCGATCCCCGAGGACTGGGCTGGCGCGTTCGGAGCCGGCGAGTACCGCATGTCGACGAGGGGCGTCACCCTCGAGCAGGAAGGCTTCATCCACTGCTCGACTCGTGAACAGATGGAGGACACCGCCAACCGCTTCTACGGGGACCTGGACCAACTGGTGGTGTTGACGATCTCCCCCGGACTCGTGCCGGCGCGAATCGTGTTCGAACCGCCGGCGCCCGGCATCGACACGTTGTTCCCGCACATCTACGGGCCACTGCCGATCGCCGCCGTCGTGCGCGCCCAACCGTGGCTGCGATCCGCCGGTCGGCCATGGTCGCTGAATGATCACACCTTGTAATGTCGACGCGGTGACGCCCGAGCCAGAGCTGCAGGAACGCCTCGTCGGCTCCGTCGCCGAACTGGACTCTCGACGGCTCCAGCGCCGCTTCCAGGGTGTGGCCATGAGTGCGATCGGTGACGTCGTCGAGCGGCAGCCGGCGCGTTTCGGCGGGGAGATCCGCAGCCAGCATCATTCGGCGCCCGGGAGCCTGCCGATCCTGCGGGTGACGATCCACGACGGCACGGGATCCGCTGTTGCGGTGTTCAGCGGCCGGTCACGCATCTTCGGGATCGAAGCCGGACGGGCGATCCTGTTGGAGGGGGTGGCACGGCGTCAACGTGGGCAACTGGTCGTGTTCAATCCTGCCTACACCCTCCTGCCCTGACCCCGACGGTCAGTGTCGGATGAGCAGCGCCGACACCTCGGCTTCGGACTCGTCGGTCACCAACGCCAGGACTTCGTCGCCGAGGTGGAACATGGTGTCCCCGCGGGGCACGACGACGTCACCCGCACGAACGATCGCAACCACGCTGGAGCCCCTCGGGAAGCCAGCGTCGACGATGCTGCGGCCGAGGATCGGGCTGTCTGCGGTGAGCGTCACCTCGATCAAGCGAGCTCTGCCACCGGCGACCTGGAGGAGCCGCACCATCGAGCCCACCGTCACCGCCTCCTCCACCAGCGCCGACAGCAGGTGCGGGGCCGAGACGGCGATGTCCACCCCCCACATCTCGGTGAACATCCACTCGTTCGCAGGATGGTTGACCCGGGCGATCACCCGTGGCACGCCGAACTCCTGCTTGGCCAACAACGAGGTGACGAGATTGTCCTCGTCGTCTCCCGTCACGGCGAGGACGACGTCAGCGCTCTCGAGGCCGGCTCGCGACAACTCGCTGATCTCGCATGCGTCGGCGACGACCCACTCCACCCCCTCGAGACCCTCGGTCGGGCGGCGACGATCGACCTGCTGGGAGTCGCGTTCGACGACGGTGACATCGTGACCGTTCTCGATCAGGTCGGCTGCGATGAACGTGCCGACCTTGCCGGCGCCGATGATGACGATCCTCACGACGTTCCCTTCTCACCGGCGTCGGCCCACTCGCCCAGGAGTTGATCGACGCGATCGTTGGCCACCATCAGATACAACAGATCGCCGTCCTGGACGACGAGGTCGGGCGTCGGCAGGACACTCACACCGAGGCGCCGAACCGCGGCCAGACGCACGATGCCGTCAGCTTCGAGCTCGCTCAGACTCTTCCCGATCAAGGCACGCGACGCCGGGCGCTCGACGAGACAGACCCCGGCGCCCGGGTCGACCCACCGAACCGCCTCGACGTCGGGACGGAGCTGGCGCATCGACATGTCGATGGTGAGGCGAGCCGATGCAACGGTCGGGATGCCCAACCGCTCGTAGACGGCAGCGCGGCGCATGTCGTAGACCCGGGCGAGCACGCGTCGGACACCGAACGCCTCCCGACCGGTCCGCGCGACCACGATGTTGCTGTTGTCGCCGTTCGTGACCGCCGCCAGGGCGACGGCGCGTTCCACTCCAGCTCGGCGCAACGTCGCTCGGTCGTAGCCGATCCCCTCGATCTGCTCGACGTCCAGCCCCACCAGACGACGGAATGCCGACCGGTCCGCATCGATGACCGCGATGGTGTGCCCGAGAGCCAGCAGACGCTCGGCGAGGCCGGCGCCGACACGCCCACATCCCACGATCACCACGTGACCGCCCGCACTGGCGGCTGCTTCGGGCTGCACCTCGGTTGTTGGTGTTTCGCTCACGTCACCTCATTCGTTGATTCGAGTTCGCTCAGATCGCCCACCTGGATCGGCACCGACAGGATCGCCGTGTTCGGCCGTTGCCGGAGTTTGTTCTTGATCATCAACGCACTCTGGTTGTGGAGTGCCTGGTCCCACCAGTGCTCGACCACGAACTCCGGGATGACCACGGTGACCACGTCGTCGGGCCGTTCGTCGTCGAGTTCGTCGATGAGACGCATCACCGGGCCGGTCAGATCGCGAAACGGCGAGAAGATGGTCCGCAACTCGACCGGGAGTTCGAACTTCTCCCAGGCGTCGACGACCGCGATCTCCTCCTCGGCCGATGTCACGACACTGATCGCCACCAGTCGATCTGGGCGCATCGACCGCGCATAGGCCACCGCCTTGAGCACACCGAGGTTCACACTGCCGACGAGGATCACGACCGTGTGGGAGTGGCGTGGGATGTGATCCCCGGGCTCGACCCGCAGCGCCGCCCGAACATCGGTGTAGTGGCGTTTGATCCGCTTGAAGCCGACCACGATGATCGGGATCAGCACTGCGGGGATCCATGCACCGATCGCAAACTTGGACACCACGACGACGAGGAGGACGACGAACGTCGCGACGGCGCCGATGGAGTTGACGATGACGCCGCGCTTCCAGCTGGGTTCACGCACCTTCTGGTGGTGACGCACCATGCCGATCTGCGACAGCGTGAATCCGCAGAACACGCCGACGGCGTAGAGCGGAATCAGCTTGCTGGTGTCGCCCGAGAACACCACGATCAGCAGCGCTGCCACGGCAGCCAGTGCGAGGATGCCGTTGGAGAAGACGAGTCGATCTCCGCGGTTCTTGAGCTGCGCCGGCAGGTACCCGTCCTGCGCGAGAATCGACGACACACGCGGAAAATCGGCGAACGCCGTGTTGGCTGCGAGGATCAGGATCGCAAAGGTCGAGAACTGCAGCACGTAGTACGGCAGGGTCTCGCCGTTGAACACCTCGCGACCCATCAACGACAGCAGGGTCTCGCTCTCGTTCGGCGTCGGCCGCAACCGACTGGCGAGCAGGGAGATCCCGAAGAAGAACGTCGCCAGGATCGTCCCCATCATCAGCAGTGTTGTGGCAGCGTGCTTGGACTCCGGCTTCTTGAACGCAGGCACACCGTTCGAGATCGCCTCGACACCGGTGAGGGCGACTGCGCCGGAGGAGAACGCCCGCAGGAAGATCAGCACGGTCAGCCCCGTGAGTTCGTTGCCGTTCGTCAGTTCCTCCAGCGCTTCGGTGTTCGGCGCGAGTGGTTCGAGCGAGCCCGTCGCCAGACGGAACAGCCCGACGGAGATCAGCGCGCCGAGTGCGATGATGTAGACGTAGGTCGGCCCGGCGAAGAGGCGCCCGGACTCCTTCATCCCCCGGAGGTTGGCGATCGTCATGATCGCGATGAAGCCGAGACAGATCTCCACCCGCTCGGGCCGTAACGCCGGGAACGCCGACGTGATGGCGGCCACCCCGGCCGACACCGACACGGCCACGGTCAAGATGTAGTCGACGAGCAGCGACGCGCCGGCGACGAGTGACGGCGTCTCGCCGAGGTTCTCCCTCGACACGACGTACGAGCCACCGCCACCGGGGTAGGCGAAGATGGTCTGGCGGTAGCTCGTGATCACGAGGACCAGGAGCACCATCACGATGATCGAGATGGGAACCAACTGGTTCAACGCCACCGACAGCCCGGCGACGGGGATCAGGACGATCAGGATCTCCTGGCTCGCGTACGCCGTCGAGGAGATCGCATCGGACGCGAAGACCGCAAGCGCGGTGGGGATGCCGAGGCGCTGATGCTGTTCGTCCTCCGTCGCCAGCGGCGTCCCGACGATCCGACGCTTGAAGCCGCCGATCATGACGCGTCGACCAGGACGACCCGACGGGCCGTTCCCACTCCGCTTGCGAGTGACATGTCCTACTCCTGCTTTCGGGTGCGGCAGCGCCGCCGGTTCCCCACGGATCACTCCGTGACTCACGCGGATCCAGCCCCGCTTCGTGAGCAGGTCTCACGATAGCCACGGCGCGGTGCCTGGCACCCACGACACTCGATTTCCGACCCTCGGACGCCATCACCAGTGGCTGGTACCGGGTGCTCCCTTGAACGGTCCGGTCACGTTCGCGGTCACCCATCCTCCGTAGAAGCCTCCCTCGTTGCTGGTCACCTGCTCGTCGTCGATCCAGCACTCGTCACACTTCTGCGCATAGAAGGCCCAGTGATCTCCGATCGCCGCAAACTCGCGGTCCGGCGACGGATACCACCACGCAGCGTCGGTCGCCCGTTGCTGACCCACCACGATGTCGGCGTAGTCAGCCACGCCCTTCCACTCGCAGTAGGTGTGCCGCTCCGACGGCACCAGCAGGTCGAGGTCCACGAACTCGCGCGACACGTAGTAGGCCGGCGGTTGGCTCGTCTCGAGGACGCGCACGGCCCGCGGTGCGTCGACGATCGTGGCGCCGGCGTGCACGACGCGTACTCGCCACTCGACGCGCTCCAGGCGCGGCGGGCGCGGGTAGTCCCACACCGACTCGATGGGCTTGCCGTTCATTGCGATCTCCACGACCTCCACGATGTGTCCGACGCCTCGTCGACGTCGAGTCGTGCTCAGAGATCGTCGAACTCGGACTCCTCGGGGGGACGGGTGCGACCACCGGCGCGCTTGTCCGCGGCCTTGTCGTGCGCTCGCTGCTCCTCTTCGAGCGCGGCTTCCTCCTCGACCAGGCGTTCGAGGCTGAGCAACCTCACCGGGTCGAGGTCACCTGCGACGATCGCCGCCTGCACCGCACAGCCTGGCTCCTGGTCGTGCTTGCAGTCGCGGAAGCGACAGTGGTCCATCAGGTCGAACACGTCGGCGAAGGCCCGCTCGATGCCGTGTCCCGACAACCACAGGCTGAGTGCACGGACCCCGGGCGTGTCGATCAACCAACCTTCCCCGGTGAGCGGCACGAGTTCCGCTGCGACCGTGGTGTGACGTCCGCGCTGATCACCCTCGCGAACGGCGAACGTCGCCTGGCGTTGTGTGCCGACCAGCGCGTTGACGAGCGTCGACTTGCCGACACCGCTCGCACCGAGGAACGTCAACGTGCGGTTCCCGGCGGCAAGTGACCGGATCGCCTCGATTCCCTCCGCCGTCTTACCACTCGCCAGCATCACCGGTACCCCGAGCGCCACCTCTGCGAGCGCGGCTCGCCCTGGCTCCGGATCGTCGACGAGGTCGGTCTTGGTGAGCACCACCACCGGCTCGGCGCCCGAATCGAAGGCGAGCACCAGTTCGCGTTCGAGACGACGCGGGCTGGGTGGTGAACCGAGCGCGTGGACCAGGAACACCACGTCGATGTTGGCCGCCAACGTGTGCGAGACCGCCCGCATCCCGTCGAACGAGGCCCGCCTCGTGAACGCCGATCGCCGCTCGAGCACGTGCTCGACGCGTTCGCCGTCCTCCGAGGGGATCACCCAGTCCCCCACCGCCACGTCGGCGCCGATGTTGCGGACCCGAAGCGGGTCGATCGCACCCGTCGCCTCCGCGAGCGATCGCACGACGGTGCTCCATCCGCGGTCGAGCCGGGAGACCCGCCCTGGAGTTCCCGGTCGACCCAGCTCGGTCCACGCGTCGTCGAAGTCGCGGGCCCATCCGAGTGCCGGGTCCGGCTCGTGGAGTGCGCTCGACATCGTGGACGAACCGTACCCGCGATGGGATTCGCGGGTTCCCTTGGCACACTCACCTCATGTCCAGACCTCTCGTCGTCGTCGAGTCGCCTGCCAAGGCCAAGACGTTGTCGAAGTTCCTCGGCAGCGACTACGACGTCCGCGCGTCCGTCGGCCACGTCTCCGATCTGCCCAGCAAGGGGCTGAACATCGATGTCGACAACGGCTTCAAGCCCACCTACGAGCTGACCGAACGCGGCAAGACGGTCGTCAAGGACCTCAAGGCCGCGCTGAAGGACGCCTCCGAGCTCTATCTCGCAACCGACGAGGACCGCGAGGGCGAGGCCATCTCGTGGCACCTGCTCGAGTACCTCAAGCCGAAGGTGCCGGTGAAGCGGATGGTCTTCCACGAGATCACCAAGGCCGCGATCGACCACGCCGTCAACAACCCGCGCGATCTCGATTACGGCCTGGTCGACGCGGCGGAGACGCGCCGCATCCTCGATCGCCTCTACGGGTACGAAGTGTCGCCCGTGTTGTGGCGTCGCGTGAACCGCGGCCTGTCCGCCGGACGCGTGCAGAGCCCATCGGTCCGCCTGATCGTCGAACGCGAGCGCGAGCGGATCGCGTATGTCACGGCCGACTACTGGGACATCGATCTCGGCACGGCCACCCAACCGGCCTTCGGCGCCAAGCTCGTCGCCGTCGGCGGCGAGCGCATCGCCACCGGCAAGGACTTCGACTCGAACGGTCAGGCGTCGGCCAAGGTGGTGGCGCTCGACGAGGCCCGCGCCCGCACGTTGTCCGACGGGCTGGAAGACGCCACGTTCACGGTGCGGTCGGTCGAGGAGAAGCCGTACCGATCGTCGCCGAAGCCACCGTTCATGACCTCGACGCTCCAGCAGGAGGGCGGCCGCAAGCTGCGGCTGTCGTCGTCGCAGGTGATGCGCGTCGCCCAGGGTCTGTACGAGCGGGGTTACATCACCTACATGCGCACCGACAACGTGGTGTTGTCCGACGAGGCCATGCAGGCGACCCGCGCTGCAGTCACCAGCGAGTATGGCGCGAACTACCTCAACGCGGCGCCGAAGCAGTTCTCGTCGAAGGTGAAGAACGCGCAGGAAGCTCACGAGGCGATCCGGCCGACCACGCCGTACCGGTCACCGCAGAGCCTCGGCTCCGAGCTCAACAGCCAGGAGCTCGCGCTGTACCGGCTGGTCTGGCAGCGAACGCTCGCATCGCAGATGGCCGACGCCACCGGTGTCACGGTCAGCGTGCGACTTGCCGCGAACGCGACCGATCGGACCACCGGTGAGCTGACCGACTGCGAGTTCGCGGCGTCGGGTACCACGATCACCTTCCCCGGCTACCGCGCCGTCTACGTCGCCTCGAACGAGGAGACCGGCGACGACGAGGCCGAGAACGAAGCGCTCCTGCCCGCATTGACCCAGGGTGACGTCGTTCCGATCGCCTCCATCGAGCCGAACGGTCACAGCACGTCGCCACCGGCGCGCTACACCGAGGCGTCGCTCGTCAAGCGGCTCGAGGAACTCGGTATCGGCCGGCCGTCGACGTGGGCGTCGATCATCCAGACGATCCAGGATCGCGGCTACGTGTGGAAGAAGGGCCAGGCCCTGGTGCCCACCTGGACCGCGTTCGCCGTGATCCGGCTGCTCGAGGAACACTTCGACGCGCTCGTCGACTACGACTTCACCGCGTCGATCGACGCCGACCTCGACGAGATCGCCAACGGGCGCCGCGCCAAGGAGAAGTGGCTCAAACGTTTCTATTTCGGCGACACCGGCGACGGCGACACCGAGCCGATCTCCGCTGAGGCCGGATTCGGCGAGGATGCGCTGCTCGGGCTCAAGCGGCTCGTCGAGGAGAACCTCGACGAGATCGACGCCGCCGAGATCAACACGTTCCCGCTCGGCCCGGACGCCGACGGGGAGCTGATCGTCGTCAAGCCAGGTAAGTACGGGCCCTACGTCAAGCGCGGCGACGACACCGCCAGCGTGCCCGACGACCTCGCCCCCGACGAACTGACGGTCGACAAGGCCATCGAGCTGCTCGCCGCTCCGAAGTCGGACGAACCCATCGGTGAGCTCGACGGCTACCCGGTGTACGCCAAGAACGGTCGCTACGGGCCGTACGTGCAGTGGGGCGACCACGACGATCCCCCGCCCGGCTTCGAGAAACCGAAGATGTCGAGCCTGTTCAAGACGATGGTCCTCGAGCGGATCACGATGGACGAGGCGGAGGCCCTGCTGCAGCTCCCCCGTCACCTCGGCGACGACCCCACCGACGGCGTTGCGATCTACGCGAACAACGGTCGCTACGGACCGTACGTGCAGAAGGAGAAGGACTACCGGAACATCGATTCCGAGGACCAGCTCCTGCAGATCACGCTCGAGGACGCGTTGCAGATCTTCAGCCAGCCGAAGGTGTACAAGCGCGGTGGTGGGAACATGGCCGCCAAGGGTCCGCTGCGCGAGTTCGGCGTCGATCCGGTGAGCGAACGCCCTGTCGTGGCGAAGGACGGCAAGTTCGGTGTGTACGTGACCGACGGCGAGACGAACGCGTCGCTCGGCAAGGGCGACCGCCTGGAGGCGATGGCGCCCGAGCGCGCGTACGAACTGCTCGCCATTCGGCGCGAGGCGATCATCGCCAAGGGCGGCCCGACCAAGAAGCGCGCCACCAAGAAGGCGGCGGCCAAGAAGAAGGCCCCAGCGAAGAAGGCTCCGGCGAAGAAGGCTCCGGCGAAGACGACGAACCCGGCCGCAAAGGTTGCGCCGGTCATCACCGACCTCAACGACACCTGACCCAGCGTTCTCGTGAACTCGTGCGGGAATTGTTCGCGCATGAGTTCACGAGAACGAGCGCTGAGGTCAGGTGAAGATGATCTGACCGCCGGCGGCCATGTCGTAGAACTCACCGACCGTGATGATGTCGTCGAGTTCGTCGATCAGGTCCTCGCGCTCCATGCCGAACAGCTCGACCGAGGCCAGGCACGCGTAGAGGCCAGCGCCGGTGTCGTGGATCATCTCGATGAACTCGGCGATGTCGGGGAAGTCGAGCTTGGCGATCTGCTTCTCCATGTACTTCGTGATGAGCGCGGACGCGCCGGGGATCACGCCGGCGATGGTCGGCATGTGCAGGCCGGGGTTGCCGACGGCCGCCACCTTGATGTGGTCGTGGCGCTCCTTGTGCACGGCGTCCATGCCGAAGAAGGTGAAGAAGAGGTTTGCCTCGATGCCCTCGTTGCGAGCCCCGTTGGCCATGATCAGCGCCGGGTAGATGCCCTCCAGCGATCCCTTCGACACGATGATCGAGACCTTCTCGATCTTGGCGTCGACGGGTGCGGGCGGGATGGGATGGGTGTCGGTCATGTCAGATACAGCCTTTCGGCTTGGGGATGCCCGCCACCTGAGCGGCGAGCTTGGCGGGGCCCTTCGGGAAGAGCACGAACAGCTCCTTCGTGGTGACGTCGGAGAGCTTGGAGATCTTGCGCACCGTCGGTCCGGTTCCCTTGTCGAAGTACTCCGAGCGCATCAGGTCGATCACCGTCCAGTGCCGATCGGTCAGCGGCGTCGGCACACCGACCTCGGCAGCGATCTCGGGCGCCATGTCCTTGGTCCACTGTTGAGCGTCGACGAAGAACCCTTCGTCGTTCACCTCCACCGGCGTGCCGGCGAATGTCTTGGTTGGCATGGTGTGGGTCCTTTCGTCTCAGCCCGCAACGGGCTGCTTCTTGCCGTGTTTGGGCATGTCGGGGCCGATGCCCGGGATGTCGCGCCCCGGCAGGAGGCCGTGCCAGTAGAACGACTGGAACATCAACTTTCCGAGGTGGTTCGCCCGCGACTCTTTCAGCAGGGGCAGTCCGACGGGGCCGGGGTAGTGCCCGCCGACGGGTTCGTCCTCGTAGTTGAAGTCGATCAGCAGTGCCTTCGAGAACCCGGTCTCGATGAAGCAGTTGGCGTGACCGTCGTAGGTGTGCTCGATCGGCCTGCCGTCGAGGAACGACTCGATGTTCTCCACCAGCACCTCACCTTCGAAGTGGGTGACCGAGCCGGCCTTGGATGTGGGGACGTCGGCGGCATCCCCGATGACGAAGATGTTCGGCTTCACCGTGGACTGCAGCGTCGCGTTGTCGGTGGGGATGAACCCGAGTTCGTCTCCGAGACCCGGCGACTCGTCGACGTAGGCGGCCCCGCCGTGCAGGGGGATCATCACGGCGAGGTCGAAGTCGACCTCACGGCCGTCGAAACTGATCAGCTTGCGCGACTCCCCGTCGACCTCACCGGTGCTGAACTCAGCGACGACCTCGACGTGCTTGTCGTCGAGCAACGACCCGAGTGCAGCCGAGGCCGTCGGCTTCGTGAACGCTCCATCGAGCGGCGTGACATAGGTGATGCGAACGTCGTCGCGAACACCCTTCTCCGTGAAGTACCAATCAGCGAGAAACGCGAACTCGAGCGGGGCGACCGGGCACTTGATCGGCAAGTCGACCACATTGATCACGAGGTGGCCCGCCTCGAAGTCGTCGAGCGCCTCCGCGAGGATCGTCGCGCCCTCCATGTCGTAGAACGTGTGCACCGTCTCGCGCCAGCCCGGGCCCGTCATGCCCTCGGTCTCCTCGGGGAGCAACCTGGTGCCCGTCGCGACGAGGAGCACGTCGTACTCGAGCGTCGTGCCGTTCTGGAGCGTCACGGTGTCGGCTTCGATGTCGACCGACTCGATCGGACACTGGTGGTAGTGGATGCCCTTCTTGAGTTGACGGTCCCGCTTGCGGACGATCTCGTCCGGCTCGGCCAGCCCGAACGGCACGAACAGCAGGCCCGGTTGGTAGATGTGGCGGTTGTCCTGATCGACGATGTCGATGCGCAGCCGGTCCTCCTTGTACTTCTTGCGCAGCCGGTTGGCGGCCAGCGTCCCGCCGGTCCCAGCGCCCAGAATGACGAGTCGTTGCTGTTGCGACGCCATGTCCGTGTTCTCCAATCCTGCAGGCCGCAACCGTTGCGACCGCCTCTGAACTCGACGGTACGGATCCTCGAAACCGCCGACCACGGCCTTTCGTCACAATCCCCAGGGGGGTATCCGTTCCAGCCCGAGGCCCGGCCGAGTCGTTACCATCGCCGATCGTGAGCGATCGCCCGCCCTACATCGCGTTCGAGGGCGCCGAGGGATCCGGCAAGTCGACCCAAGCGGCGCGACTCGCGGCCACGATGGGAGCCGTCCTGACCCGCGAGACGGGTGGCACGGACATCGGCGCCCGCCTGCGGGCGCTGCTCCACGACACGAGCGTCCACAACCTGCATCCCCGCGCCGAGGCGCTGATCGCCGCCGCCGACCGGGCCCAGCACATCGCCGAGATCGTGGTGCCCGCGCTCGAATCGGGTCGCCCCGTGGTCAGCGACCGATCCGTGTACTCCTCGCTCGCCTACCAGGGATACGGCCGAGAACTCGACATCGACGAGATCCGCCATCTGAACGAGTGGGGCACGGGCGGCGTGTGGCCGAGCGTCGTCGTGTTCCTCGACACCCCCGACGACGTGATCGCCGAACGGATGAGCACACGCGACCTCGACCGGTTCGAGGCGGCAGGCGACGAGTTCCATGCTCGGGTCCTGGCCGGCTTTCGAACGATGGCCGCCGCTGAACCGGATCGGTGGATCACGGTGCAAGCGGTCGGGTCGGTCGAACGTGTCGCTGCCGACATCCGCCGAGCGCTCGACGAACGGGCTGTGCTGTGACCGAGGCGCTCCTTTCGCAACCAGGTCCGATCTGGGATGGCGTGATCGGCCAGTCCGAAGCGATCCGTCGCCTCCGGGCAGGCGCCGATCGAGGAGCACTCCACGCCTACCTCTTCGTCGGTCCGGCCGGATCGACGAAGCTGCAAGCGGCGCGGGCGTTCGCCGTCCTGCTCATGACCGGCACCGAGAGTGGCGATCAGCGCGACGCCGCGCTGATCCTTCGCGGCGAACACCCCGATGTGCTCGAAGTCCGTCGCACCGGCGCTCGAATCGATGCCGAGCAGGCGAAGTGGATCATCCACGAGGCCTCGCTCACCCCGTCGGAGGGTGACTCCAAGGTGATGATCCTCGACGAGTTCCACCTGCTCGCACCCGAAGGTGCCGGCCGCCTGCTGAAGATCGTCGAGGAGCCTCCCGAATCGGTCACGTTCCTGATCCTCGCCGACTTCGTTCCGCACGACCTGATCACGATCTCGTCGAGATGCGCCCGAATCGACTTCCGAGGAATCAGCGCGGACATGATCGCCGCACAGCTCGTCGCCGAAGGTCTTGCGCCTCCGGCTGCGATGGCTGCCGCTCGGGCGTCGCACGGCGACCTCGAGCGCGCGCGGGTCCTGGCAACGGATCCGGCGCTC
>JBGSII010000029.1:0-1697 GCA_041742555.1 Ilumatobacteraceae bacterium | reverse complement strand
TGCCCGCGATCCTGCAGCGCGGCGAGCGGGTTCTGTCGCGACGCGAGGCGCAAAATTACGGCACCGGCGGCGGGGTCAACGTCACCATCATGGCCCGCGACGCCGAGAGCTTCCGGCAGTCCCGCACGCAAGTCGCGGCGGACATCGCCCGTGCGGTCTCTCTCGGGCGGAGGGGCATGTGATGGCGTTTCACGAGGTCCGGTTTCCAGACAACATCAGCCGGGGCGCGCGCGGCGGGCCGGAGCGGCGTACGCAGATCGTTGAGCTTGCCTCGGGTGACGAGGAGCGCAACGCCAGCTGGGCGAACTCGCGCCGCCGCTACGATGTCGCCTACGGCATCCGCCGCGCCGACGATCTGGCGGCGGTCGTCGCCTTCTTCGAGGCGCGGAACGGTCGCCTGCATGGCTTCCGGTTCAAGGACTGGGGCGACCACAAGTCCTGCCTTCCCTCTGGCACACCTTCGCCGACCGACCAGACGATCGGCACCGGCGACGGCACGACGACCGCCTTCCAGCTGGTGAAGCACTACGCCTCGGGCGACGAGGAGAGGAACGCCAGCTGGGCCAATTCGCGCCGCCGCTACGATGTGGCTTACGGCATCCGCCGCGCGGACGATCTCGCCGCTGTCGTCGCCTTCTTCGAGGCGCGCAACGGTCGGCTCCACGGTTTCCGCTTCAAGGACTGGGGCGACCACAAGTCCTGCCTACCCTCGGGCACGCCGTCGCCCACCGACCAAGCGATCGGCACAGGCGACGGCACGACGACCGCCTTCCAGCTGGTCAAGCGGTACGCCTCAGGCGCGCAATCCTGGACGCGCGCTATCGCCAAACCGGTGGCGGGTAGCGTGCGCATCGCGCTCGATGGCGTCGAACAGGGCAGCGGCTGGTCGGTCGACACCGCCACCGGCGTCGTCACCTTCAGCGCCGCGCCGGGCTCTGGCGTCGCCGTCACCGCGGGCTTCGAGTTCGACGTGCCCGTCCGCTTCGACACCGACGTGCTCGACGTGACGCTCGACCTCGAGCGGCTCGGCTCGATCACCTCCATTCCGCTTCTGGAACTGCGCCGATGAAGACCCTCGCTCCCGCCCTGCAGGCCCATCTCGACGAAGGCACGACGACGCTCGCCTGGTGCTGGCGGATCGCGCGCGCCGACGGCACGAGTTTCGGCTTCACCGACCACGACCGGACGCTCAGCTTCGATGGGACTGACTTCGAACCCGAGAGCGGCCTCACGGCGTCCGAGGTCCGCTCGGGCTCGGACCTGTCCGTCGACGCTCAGGACGCCGAGGGCGTGCTGACCTCGGACCGGATCACCGAGACCGACATCCTCGATGGGCGCTGGGACAACGCCGAGGTCGAGGTCTGGCGGGTGAACTGGGCCGACACCGGCCAGCGCGTGTTGATGCGGCGTGGCGCCATCGGCGCGGGCGATCCGCCAGCACCAGGCGAGCGTGGTCGTGCCCTCGTCGAGATGGGCCTGCAGGACGGGATCGAGGGATTTCATCGGCGCAGTTCCAGCAGCGGAATGGAGGTGATCGAGCCGAGCCGTTCAAGGTCGAGCGTCACGTCGAGCACGTCGGTGTCGAAGCGGACGGGCACGTCGAACTCGAAGCCTGCGGTGACCGCGACGCCCGCACCCGGCGCGGAACCGAAGGTGACGACACCAGTCGTGCTGTCGACCGACCAGCCCGACACCTG
>JBGSII010000028.1:0-8685 GCA_041742555.1 Ilumatobacteraceae bacterium | reverse complement strand
TTCGCCATTGGTCCATTTAGATGAAAGCGTCGAAATGTGCTTCTGGCCATTTTCGTTCCAAGACTATGAAAAAGCGGAAAGTCGGATCAAGCAAAAATCGTTGGTCCTTTCGGCATTTCATTCCGCGTTGATATTCGTAGCGAAGGAACGAGGATGGAAACTTGAACCGTTTGTCGACGCTGAAGCCTTAATAATCAGCAGAAACTATCAGTTCAAAGGCGAGCTTTTCAAAAAGTGGATCAAGCACCCGCTGAAAGATGTGAGCGCAAATGTTATTTACGAGTACCTCGATGATCGAATAAACCTCGATGTGGCGGTAAGACGCAACCAAGATAGACAAACCGTTTATATGCACGCGCGTCGGAAGCCTATCGCAGAGGATCAGCTTCGCAGGTTGGCAAAATCACTACATTGGAAGCCGTCTGCCAAGAAATCAGTGCTTGTGATCGGTGCCAGCCCGATTTCATGGGGAGACGAAGATACTAAGGTTGACGTGACGCAACTCGTCGAAGCGCTCCCGCTCGACGGCGACCTGGCGATCGAGGCGATCGAGGCGGAGCTGTCGCTCGGCGAGTTGCGTGTGGAACACGGCCGCGCCCAGCAGACCGAGTACCACCAGCGACCACACGATGGCGGCGATCACCGCGGGCCAGCGGCGACGACGCGGAACGACGCTGAGCGCCGGTTTGGCAGTCGCGCCGGATCGGCGAGCGGCGCCATCGCGCAGCAATGGGAGTGCGATCATCGATCCTCCACCGGTTGTCCGTCACTCTTCCTCGTTGCCTCGATCCGCTCGACGACGCGCAACCTCGCCGACGCGGCCCGACGGTTCGACCCGCGCTCGTCGTCGCTGGCCCGCTTGGGCAGTCCACGCACGATGCGGACGGTCTGAATCGCTCCGCACACACACGGGAGGTCGTCGGGGCAGTCGCACGAACCCGCCGCCGACGCGAACCGATCCTTCACGATGCGGTCCTCCCCCGAGTGATAGGACAGCACGGCGATGCGTCCCCCGGGTTTCGTGGCCCGCACGGCCTGGTCGAGCGCGTCGGGCAGGACGCCGAGTTCGTCGTTGACCTCGATCCGAATCGCCTGGAAGGTCCGCTTGGCGGGATGGCCACCTGTCCGGCGTGCGGCCGCCGGGATCGCCGCCGTGACGACCGCAGCAAGGTCCGTCGTCGTCTGGATGGGACGGGCAGCGCAGATCGCCCGTGCGATGCGTGAGGCGAACCGCTCGTCGCCGTTGCGCTTGATGAGGCGTGCCAGATCCGACTCCGGGTACCCGTTGACGACGTCATCGGCCGACCACGTCTGGTCCGCGTTCATGCGCATGTCGAGCGGGCCTTCGTGACGGTACGAGAAGCCGCGATCAGCGTGGTCGAGCTGCGGCGACGACACGCCGAGGTCGAACAGGGCACCGCTGATCCGCTCCACCCCGTGGTCGGCGAGCGCCTCGTCGAATTCGTCGAACCGGCGCTGGCTGACGCGGACGCGGTTGCCGTAGCGGGCAAGTCGGGCCATGGCCGCTCCGAGCGCTTCACGGTCCTGGTCGATGCCGATGACATCGAGGTCGTCGCGCGACTCGAGGATCGCCGCCGTATGCCCGCCTGCGCCGAGGGTGGCGTCGACGACGGTCCCGGCGGGCACCGTCGAGAACGCCCCGGTGATCTCCTGCACCATGACGGGCGCGTGCTCGAAACCCGCCCCGGCGTTGCGCTCGCTCCCGCTCACCGCGTCCCCCCGGCGATCTCGGTCTGACCCTCGGTCTCATTGCGGCGGTGCGCCTCGGGATCCCAGATCTCGATCTGGTCGATGTTGCCGAGCACGACGACGGCCGCCTGCGGTGCGAGCCCAGCGTGCTCGCGCAGCCGGGCGTCGAGGGTGACACGCCCCTGCTTGTCGATCGTGGCCTGCGAGGCCGATGAGGCGAACGCGCGTTGGCGGTTGCGCGAGACCTCACCGCGTTTGGCCTTCGCGACCATGTCGGCGGCTTCGGCCTCGAAGGACTCGACGCTGCGCACACTCACGCAGCCGTCGTCGCCGAAGAAGAGGTAGCACTGGTCTCCGAGTTCACCCCGGTACGACGAGGGCAGTGCCACCCGTCCCCGTTCGTCGAGCTGACGCTCGTAGACCCCGACAAACACGCGCCGCGTTCCTCATGCCTTCCACCCCCGCGGCGAGCCTGCCGTGCTGAGAACGCGGGAGTTCTCCCCAGCGCTCCCCATTCTTCCCCCATTTGCCCCCATTGTCAACCATTTCGCCCCATCGTCGCCCCATTCGTCCCCAGCGCCTCCCCCACACACCCCGCCCCCACACCCGCGATGAGCGAAATGACCGCATACGGCACTGTTCGCTCATCGCGCAGCGTGGGGGGCGTTCGCCCGAGGCCGCTCAGGCGAGAGTTGCGGTCAGGCGCGCGACGATGTCGTCGGCGGTTGCGCTCGGCAGCGTCGCCACCGGCTCCAGCTCGGACGGCTCCGGGCGGACTGCCGGATCCAGGAGTCCGAGGAGCATCGAGGCGTCGTACGCGGAGTACCAGCAGCACTGCAGGCGCGCCGCGTGACGGGTCCGGCGCTGGCTGATCCCGACCAGTTTGCGGCCACCGAGCAGCACCTCACCGGCGCCGAGACCGTCGAAACAGACGAGCTTCGACCACGTGGTCGAGCGCAGCGCCCCCTCGTGGACGACCAGATCATTCAGACCGGTCACCGTGGCGATCGAGGCCGCCAGGTGTCGACCCAGCCAGACCATGGGAGCCTGGACATCGTCGGACCACCCCGGCGCGCCGACCGGGACGATCACATCGATCCACGTGACCTCGCCGGGCCGCAGCAACACCGCTCCCCCGCCGCTTCGGCGTCGGACCACCTCGACGCCCGACCGGCGACACGATTCGGCGTCGACCACCGACTCGTCCTGAGTCGAACCGAGCACCAGCGCCGCGGAGACGATGTCGTGCTCCCAGACCTCCGGGCGCGCCGGATCGGGAACCGACCGAGCGTGGAACTCGCTCGCCGTCGATCGCGACGGCACGACTCGATATGCCGGCACCGACGTCACGAAGCGAGCGGCAGATACGGACGCCATGTGTCCGGGACCGCGCTCACCGAGACGACGACCCAGGCCGTGGCGCGTGGAGCGCGACACGGACGAGCGAGCCGCATGCCCGCCTCATCGGGCGTGCGGTCCCGCTTGCCGAGGTTGCACGGTCGGCATGCCGCTGCGACGTTCTCCCAGCTGTGAGGTCCGCCCTTCGATCGCGGCACGACGTGGTCGATCGAGTCCGCACGATCGCCGCAGTACTGACAGCGGTAGTCGTCGCGGGCGAAGATCGCGCGACGTGACAGCGCTGCGCGACGCACGTAGGGGACCTTGACCATGTACCGCAAACGGATCACCGAGGGGCGGGGCAGGCTGAGCCGCTCGGAATGGATGACGCGACCATCGTCCTCGAGCACGTCGGCCTTCTCGGCGATCACGAGACACGTCGCCCGTTCGCTCGACACGATGCTCAACGGTTCGAAGCTCGCGTTCAGAACGAGCGCGCTCAGCACGACGCCTCCGGGGCCCGGACGCGGATCAGGCGTCGAGTCGTTGCCAGTCGCGGCACCATCGCAAGTAGTTCAGCACATCTTCCGACTCCGGGCGATGCGAGCTGTCGCCGTATTGCGTCACGAGCCGGAACTCGAGATACGAGCGCGAGGGCATCGGCAGGTACGGCGCCCGCGTCCACCACCGAGGTGGCACCAAGCGCACGCCCTGGCGCAATGCCGTCGGCCACAATGTCGGATGCCGCGCGACCGCGAGAACGACGGCCACGCTCAGCGGACCGCGAGCCCTGAGGTCACGACCGTCACGCCGGCTTGGGTTCCTTCGGAAGCTGCAGGATCATCTCGCCGATGATGTTGCGTTGGATCTGCGAGGACCCGGCATAGATCGTGCCCGCTCGTGCGTTCAGGAACGTGTTCACCCATGACCCCGACGTGTTGGCGGCACCCGGGTCGTCGGTCTGGAACGACGATGACGGTGGGCGACCCTCGACGACGAGGGCGTCAGCGCCCAGGATGTCGACGGCCAGTTCGGTGACGACTCGGTGGTACTCGCTCCAGTAGAGCTTGGAGATCGCTCCGTCGGGCCCGGGGTGGTGGCCGGCGAGGAACTGCGTCAACGTGCGCTGGCCGAGGAATCGCATGATCTGGACCTTCGAATGGCACCATGCCAGGCGCTGGCGGATGATCGGATCATCGGTGAGACCACGTTCGCGGGCCATCTCGACGAGGCGATCCAGTTCCGCCTGATACCGGATCGGGCCGGTCGCTGCCGCCTCACCACGTTCGAAGCCGAGCAACGACATCGCGACCGCCCAGCCGTTGTTGACACCACCGACCACGTTCTCCTTCGGGCAGCGGGCATCGGTGTAGAACACCTCGTTGAACTCGCTCTCGCCGGAGATCATTCTGATCGGGCGCACCTCGATGCCCGGCTGATCCATCGGGACCAGGAGGAAGGAGATCCCCTTGTGTTTCGGCGCGTCGGGGTCGGTGCGCGCGAGCGTGAAGATGTGGTCGGCGAGGTGCCCTGCCGATGTCCAGATCTTCTGACCGTTGAGGACCCACTCGTCGCCGTCGAGCTCGGCTCGGAGTCCGACGTTGCCGAGGTCCGATCCGGCGTTCGGCTCGGAGTACCCCTGGCACCAGGTGTCCTCTCCCGACAGCAGGCGCGGAAGATAGTACGACTTCTGCTCCTCGGTGCCCCACAGCAGCAACGTGTTGCCGAGCATCTGGATGCTGAACGGGTCGTTCGGGCCACCTGTTGGCACGCCCGCGCGGGCGAACTCCTCGGCCAGGATGACCTGCTCGGTCGCCGTGAGCCCAGCGCCGCCGTACTCCGCCGGCCAACCAGGAGCGAGATAGTTCGCCTCGTGGAGCGTCTTGCGCCACTCGGTCACGAACTCGACGATGGCATCACCTTCGAGCGCCCCGAGACCCGTCCAGTTCGACGGCAGCTTCTCCGCGAGGAACGCCTGCACCTTCTCGCGGTACGCCTCGGCTTCTGGGGAGTACGTGGGATCCATGGAGCCGAGGCTAGTCGTCAGCCACGCGTCGAGCCACTGGCGTCGACGATCGATGCCGCGGCCATCAACGGCTGCACGAAGCCCGACGGTTCGATCACCTGGAGAGACGCCAGATGTGGCAGTCGGAGCCGAGCGGCGATCTCGCGGCGCGTCGCTGCGAGCATCGCATCACCGAAGGTGTCGACCACCACACCCGACAGCAGGTACGTCGAGACGTCGAAGGTGGCAGCCGACGACGCGATCGCTCGACCCACCATGATCCCGGTGCGTTCGATGATCGACGGGGTCGCTCGCCGCAGCGCACGATTCATCTCCGACTCGAGGGCCGATGCCGACGCGAAGACCGCAAGACATCCTGTGGCGCCGCACGGGCAGATCGGCCCGCTCGGGTCGACCGAGATGTGGGCGAGCGAGCCGGCGTTGCCGTGGGCGCCGCGAAGCCGAACGCCGTCGATGATGCACGCCGACTCGATCGTGCGGTCGAGCACGAGCGTGAAGAAGCTCGATGTGGTCAGGCTGTCGCCGAAGCGCAGCTCGCCGACCGCGATCGCACCTGCGAGCGTGTCGAGCACGACGGGGAGCCCGGTGAGTTCCTCGACGTGTTGGCGCAGCGGGAACCCGGACCAGGCGGGCAGCGCTGCCGGCGACACGGCTCCGGCAGGCTCGTCGATCGGCCCGGCGCAACTCACGGCAACCGCCGAGGGCTCCGCGACCTCGTCGGGGCGTGCGGCCAACACTCGCAGCACCAGTTGTTCGAGCGCCCTCCAGACTTCCCGTGTCGGCGTCCCGATTCGATCCCGTACGAGCACCTCGCCACGCCGATCGACGATCCCCGCCGCCAGCCGACCAGGATCGACGACGACTGCGAGCACCGTTGTCTCCGTTTGCGCCATGACGAGCGAAGCTAGCCCCGACTGTCGCTCGGCCGCTCTCCGGTCTACCCTTCGGTCGGTGACGACCGATACGGCGGACGACGCCCGATCACAGGCCACCTCGAGCACGGCGACCACCGCTCGCAGTCCCCAGCCCGCAGCGATGCGCGGGTTCGCCGACCTCTTCGACGCGATCAGCTCGAACGTCGCCCAGGTCCTCCACGGAAAGCGCGACACGATCGAACTCGCCGTGATGTGTCTGCTGGCCGAGGGCCACCTCCTGATCGAAGACGTCCCCGGCGTCGGCAAGACCTCGTTGGCCAAAGCGCTCGCGGCGTCGATCGACTGCAGCTGGAAGCGAATCCAGTTCACCCCGGACCTGCTCCCCACCGATCTGGTCGGCGTGAGCGTCTACCGACGGTCGACCGAGACCTTCGTCTTCGAACCGGGTCCCCTGTTCGCGAACATCGTCCTCGCGGACGAGATCAATCGGGCGTCGCCCAAGACCCAGTCGGCACTGCTCGAGGCCATGGAGGAACGCCAGATCACCGCCGACGGCCGGAGCCGACCGCTCGACTCACCGTTCATGGTGATCGCGACCCAGAATCCGGTCGACCAGGGCGGCACCTACCGTCTTCCGGAAAGCCAACTCGATCGCTTCCTGCTCCGGATCTCGATCGGCTATCCGGCCCGTGATGCCGAGATGCAGATGCTCGACCTGCACGGCGGGGCCACAGCGGTGCAGGCGCTGCAGCCGGTCGTGTCGATCGAGGAGATCCGAGCGATGATCGCGGCCGTCCGGGGCGTTCATGTGGCCACGGCGCTCAAGTCGTATCTGGTCGATCTGGCAGCGACCAGCCGTCGTCACCCCGGTATCGAGCTCGGTCTGTCGCCGCGGGCCACACTCCAGCTCGCCGCAGCAGCGCGAGCGCACGCCGCAGCTCGCGGTCGCACCTATGCAACGCCGGACGACGTGAAGGCAATCGCCCATGCCACGCTCAGCCACCGGGTGGTCGTGCGAGCCGAGCACGGCTCGCAGCTCACACCGGAGGATGCGATCAGCGAGGTCATCGATGCCGTCAACGTGCCGGTCCCTCGCTGAGCCGTGAGCACATGGCCGGACTGACCCTGACCCGCCAGGGAGTTGCCGTGATCGCCTCCGCTGCAGTGGCCACGATCATCGGGCGCGTGTTCGGCATCATCGAGCTCTACGTCATCGGGGCCGGGTTTCTCGCTTGCGTGGTGGTGTCCGCGGCGTACGTCCGCGTTCGGCGCCCCCGGGTTGCCGCCCATCGCTGGATCCACCCGGCGGTACTCGTCGCGGGTGAGACCGGTCACGTCGATCTTCGACTCTCCCATTCGGGACGAGTCGCCACGCCACCGTTCGTGCTCGAAGAACCCGTCGTGCGCACGATGACCGAAGACCATGTCGCCCGACTTCCCGTCGCCTCCCTCCCGGCAGGCTCGGTGTCCTCGACGGGGTATCGGATCCCGACCACGGCCCGCGGGGTAATCGGGCTGGGTCCGCTTCGACTGATCGTGAGCGATGTGCTCGGCCTCGCACGTTCGACCGTGGTGATCGCCGACACCGACGAGGTCGTCGTGGCTCCTCGCACCTTGACCATCGACATGCCCGAACTGGGCCGAGGGAAGCTCGGTCGAGTGCTGCTCGAATCGTCGCGACGGCTCGGCCCGGGCGACTTCCACGGCCTCCGTGAGTATGCCGCCGGCGACGAACTCCGAAGCATCCACTGGCGCGCCTCGGCGCGCTCGGACGACCTGATGGTCAAGGAGTTCACGGTCGAGGGCCTCCAGCGCTGCACCGTCGTGTTCGACCCGGCGGTGGGAGCCCACGGCACCGCAGCCAGCTTCGAGGTCGGCGTGACCGCCGCGGCGAGCCTCGTGTCGAGCGCGATGCGAGCCGGTCTCGTCACGCGGTTCGTGACCTCCGGCGGAATCGACCTTCGCGGCCCCGAGGTCGCGCATACCACCTTGCGGATGCTCGCTCGCATCGAGCCGAACGATGCTCCGCTCGCACCGCTGGACAACGACATGGCCGATGGCCTGCTCCTCCTCGTGGTGATCACCGGGTCACGTGGCGCGGCATCATGGCAGGCGACCCGCGCGATCTCCGATCCCACGATCACGAGAGTGTTGGTCGCAACGAACGACACCTCCGCCGGCACCAGCCTCGGGGTCACCGCACGAACCGACGACGAATTCGTGACGGCGTGGCAGACGCTCGTGGGCCGACCGCCCGCGACGGGGATGCCACCATCGACGGGGCCGACATGAGCGTGACCCCGAATCGTCCGAGCCTGTCGAGCGACATGCTGGCAACGGTGATGGTTGCCGCCTTCTCGATGGTGGTCGCACTCGGATTCGCTCGGGTGTTCGCTGACTGGCCATTCGTCGTCGACCTGGCGGTGATCGTCGGAGTCGGTCATGGTCTGGGTCTGCTGCTTCGGCGGTGGCGTCTGACGGCCTGGATCGCCGTGCCGGTCTTGGCGGTGGGGCTCGCCTGGACGGTCCTCGCGGTGTACTACCCGGAGACGTTCTCGTGGGGAATGCCGACCAGCACCACCTGGGCGATGCTCGGTGAGCAGCTCGAAGCCGTGCGCGGAGAGTTCCGCACGGCGGTCGCACCGGTCGACTACGGCGGCGGATGGGATGTGCTCGCGGCGATCGGGCTCGCCATCGCCGTGCTGCTCGCCGACGTGTTCGCCTTCCGCGCCGACG
>JBGSII010000027.1:0-17662 GCA_041742555.1 Ilumatobacteraceae bacterium | reverse complement strand
GGCGAAGTAGGGAGCGGTCGCGCACAGGACGAGTCCGATCACGTTGCGAGGGTGGCGCCGCCAGGTGAGCTGCGCGATCGGCCCGCCCATCGAGTAACCGACGGGGACGAAGCGTTCGACGCCCAACGCCGCGGCGATGTCGACGGCGTCGTCGGCGCAGTCCTCGAGGCGGAACGGCTTCTTCGAACGCAGCCCCGTGCCGTGGCCGCGATGGTCGAAGGCGATCACGCGGTAACGCTCACCCAGCGCTCCGTAGCAGCGGAACCAGTTCAGGTCCGCCGTGGCCGTCCAACCGTGGAGCAGCACGATGGCCGGAGCGTCCGGTGCAGCGCCGAAGTCACGGACCATCACCGTGCCACGATCGGGCAACTCGACGAACCTCGCCGGTGGAAGGACCGGCGTGAAGACGTCGAGTTCGGTGTGGCTCGCGGCCGTCGCCGGGATCTCAGACTTGCTCGACACGGAGCACCGTCACGGTGAGCGCGCCGTTGGGCGCCTCGTAGGTGATGGTCGCACCGGCCTCGGCGCCGTCGAGTGCCTGGCCGAGGGGTGACGAGGCGCTGATCACGTCGGCACCGTCGACCTGTTCCTCCATGTTGCCGATCAGGTAGCGCTCGGCGTCGTCCTCGGAGTCGCCCTCGTAGACGACGGTGTAGATGTACGAACCGTCCACGATCTCGGCGTTCTCCAGCAGGTGTTCGAGCTGGCGGATGCGGCCCTCCATGTGCCCCTGCTCGTCCTTCGCCGCGTGGTAGCCGGCGTTCTCCTTGAGGTCGCCCTCCTCGCGGGCGCGTTCGATCTTGTTGGCGATCTCGATGCGGCCGCGGGTGGTCAGATCCTCGAACTCGGCCTTCAGACGTTCGTATGCCGATGGGGACAACTGCACTGCTGCCATGGTGGTCGAAGGATATCGGCGCCCTGGGATCACGGCTGGCCGCAGCTCTAGGCTTGCGACCCATATGACGCACAACATCGCAGTGATCGGCGGGGACGGCATCGGGCCGGAGGTGACGGCCGAGGCGCTCAAGGTGGTCCGGGCCGCCGGTGTCGACATCGCGACCACAGACTTCGATCTGGGAGGCCAGCGCTACCTGCGCGATGGCGAGATCCTGTCCGATGCAACGCTCGACGAACTTGGGGGGTTCGACTGCATTCTCCTTGGGGCCGTCGGAACGCCAGAGGTGCCGCCGGGCGTCATCGAGCGTGGGCTGTTGCTCAAGATGCGGTTCGACCTCGACCTCTACATCAATCAACGTCCGTTCCAGGGCATCGCTCCTGGTGGCGACACACCGCACGACTTCGTCGTGATCCGCGAGAACACGGAAGGTCCGTACGTCGGCGAGGGTGGCGCCCTTCGTGTCGGAACGCCGAACGAGGTGGCGACGCAGGGATCGGTCAACACGCGCCACGGCGTCGAACGGTGTGTCCGGTACGCATTCGAGCTCGCCGCCAGCCGCCCGCGCAAGCACCTGACGCTGGTCCACAAGACGAACGTGCTGACGTATGCCGGCGGCCTGTGGGAGCGCACCTTCAACGAGGTGGCCGCCGAGTTCGGCGACGTCGCGACGGCGTACAACCACGTGGATGCCGCCTGCATCTACTTCGTCCAGGACCCGCATCGCTACGACGTGATCGTCACCGACAATCTCTTCGGCGACATCCTCACCGACCTGGGCGGCGCAGTGTCCGGTGGGATCGGGCTCGCCTCGTCGGCCAACCTCAATCCGGCGCGAACGGGTCCCTCGATGTTCGAGCCGGTCCACGGTTCGGCCCCCGACATCGTCGGGCAGAACAAGGCCAATCCGACCGCCGCGATCCTCAGTGCCGCTCTGATGCTCGACTTCCTCGGCGAGGTGGCTGCAGCTGAGCGGATCCGGGCGGCGTGTGTTGATCCTGTCACCGGCAGCACCACCGACATCGGTGACGCCATCGCCATCCGCGTGGGAAACTGACGACATGCCCATCACACCGACTCCGAAGATCTGGATGAACGGCGAGCTCGTCGACTGGGAGAAGGCCCAGATCCACGTGCTCACCCACACGTTGCACTACGGCACCGGGGTGTTCGAGGGCATCCGCGCCTACGAGACCGCTGACGGCCCTGCCGTGTTCCGGCTGACCGATCACATCGAGCGCCTCTTCAGCTCTGCGCAGATCATGGGCATGGAGATCCCGTACACCGTCGACGAGCTGGTCGCTGCGACGAAGCAGACCGTTGCGTCGACCGGACTCGACTCGTGCTACATCCGGCCGATCGCCTACTTCGGTTACGGCGAGATGGGTCTCAACACGCTGCCCTGCAGCGTCGACGTGTCGATCGCGTGTTGGCCGTGGGGTGCGTATCTCGGCGACGACGCCGTCGAGAAGGGCGTGCGGATGAAGATCTCGTCGTGGACGCGCCACGACCACAACACGATGCCGCCGGCGTCGAAGACGACCGGGAACTACGTCAACTCGTCACTCGCGAAGGTCGAGGCGCTGAAGGCCGGATACGACGAGGCGATCATGCTGGCGCCGAACGGTCTGGTCGCCGAGTGCACCGGTGAGAACATCTTCGTGGCCCGCCACGGCAAGCTGCTCACCCCGCCGTTGTCGGCCGGTGCCCTCGAGGGCATCACCCAGAACTCCGTGTCGACGATCGCGTCGGACCTGGGCTTCGAAGTGGTCGTCGACAACATCGCGCGCAGCGATCTCTACATCGCCGAGGAAGCATTCGTCTGTGGAACTGCGGCCGAGGTGAGCTCCGTCAACTCGGTCGACGACCGCAAGATCCCATGCCCGGGGCCGATGACCTCGGCGATCGCCGAGGTGTACCACGAGGCCATCCGCGGCAAGGACCCGCGCTACGCCAACTGGTGCGAACTCGCCGTCTGAGACGTCCGCTCGCTGCCAGCTCGTGCACACGTTTCGGTGACGGGGGCGGTCGACTCCGCGCGAGGGGCGAGCTACCGTCGGGTCGATGGGGATGAACGTCGGGATGTGCTTCGACCGCTCGCTGCCGGCACCGTTCGTGGTGGAGGTCGCCGAGGTCCTGGAGGCGGCGGGCGTCGATCAACTGTGGGTGATCGAGGACTGCTTCTACACCGCCGCCGTCAGCCTCGCAGCGACGGCACTCGCCCGAACCGAGACGCTGACGGTCGGCATGGGGATCCTGCCTGCAGTCGCGCGCAATCCGGCGGTGACGGCGATGGAGATCGCCACGTTGGCCCAGCTCGCGCCGGGCCGGCTGCTCGCCGGGATCGGGCACGGTGTCCAGGGGTGGATGCACCAGATGGGAGCGCGCACCCCATCGCCCCTCACCACCCTCGAGGAGGCGATCTGGATCGTTCGGCGCCTCCTGCACGGCGAGACGGTCAGCGTCGACGGCACGATGTTCACCATGCGCGAGGTCGCGCTGGCGGCGCCTCCGGCCGATGTGCCGCCCGTGCTCGCGGGTGTGCGAGGACCGAAGTCGCTGTCGTTGGCGGGCCGCGTCGCCGATGGCGTGGTGTTGGCGGAGGGAGCGGGTCCGACATACGTGCGCGAATCGATCGAGCACGCGGGCCGGCCCGATGGGTTCCGGGTGTCCGTGTTCACCGCGTTGGCGGTCGGTGACGACGCACGCGAGATGCGACGGGTCATGGCGCCGTTCGTCGCCGGATTGCTCCACGACGAGAATCCGGCCCCGAACGCGCATCCTCACGTCGACGAGATCCGCGAGCGGCACGAGGCGCGAGGCGTGGACGGCATCGCCGACATGCCCGCCGACTGGTGGATCGAACTCGGCGCAATCGGCACGTTCGACGATGCAGTGCGCCATGCCGAGGCGCTCGCGGATGCTGGCGCGACCGATGTGTCGTTCTTCCCCGGCCCGACCGTCGAACTCGCGCGAGAGGACCTCGAGCACGTCGTCGCGCTGTCCGCAGCCCTCCACTGACCCGGGTGTTACATCTGGGGTCTGACCCCAGATGTAACACCCGGGTCGGAAAACGAAAGCGCCCCGGTCGGCGCTGCGGGCTTTCGCCTGCGCGCCTTCCGGGGCTGCTCGAGTGGACAGGTCCACCACTGGTCGATTGTCGGGCGTTAGCCTTCGTCTCGACCTGTTCACATCGCCCGTCTCGCCTTGCGGCGTGGCGGGCGATGCCGCGTCTCGGACTCGACACCGGTTTCCCGGCCTCGAACCCGTCGGCACCGCTTCACGCTGACCCGGTTGCCCGAGCCATCGGTCCTGGCGCCAATCGGAACCGACCTCGCTGAGTCCAGTTGGGGTGGCCCCAGTTCCTTCGGCTCCTCAACCACGACTCCGTTGCCCGCACATCGCCCGAAAGCGATGCGCCACCTGCTGCTCGAAGGCAACAGGTCGCCTCCCACCCGAGGGTGGCAAGCGTGCTCGGTCGTCTCGCCGCACCGCTCTTCGGTTCGAGTTGCCCCGTACCGTCGAACGCTCCGGCAGGTCTCCGTCGCCTCGCCACCCGAAGGTGGCCGCAGGCCCGGTCTGACCCGACGTCCGCCCCGGTTTCCCGCGGCGTTCGCCGACTCGTCGTCGCTCTCGGGCTCCCGAGGGAGTCCGACAGCCCGGTTCGAGGTGGCCGTGAACACTGTCCGTGCTCCGTCTCCGCTTCGCCTCGTGAGCGGTGTGGGCTGGGCCGAAGCCCCCTCCTCACCGCCCCGGTCGGCGTGCGCTCTCCGGAACGAGCATCAGTAAATACCGCGCATAACCCCTGGTCAAGAGGTATTTTCAAATTCACAGGGTTATCCCCGAAACTTTCTCGTTACCCCCAGGATTTCTTCCGTCGTCCACCCGTTGCCCACCGTTCATGCACAACGATGTGCACAGCCCGGCAGGCGTTGCGGTGCGCGGATTGCATCCGGGCGCCGAACCGGGTTCAATGGAGCCCGATGACCAACGAACGTGTTGCCGCCATCATCATCATTCCGTAGAACACGTGGCCACCCACGTGTTCGTCGAGCCGCCCTCGGGGCGGCTCTTTCAGTTCTCGGGAGCACTTCATGCGACAGGTCGAGATCTTCGACACCACACTGCGAGACGGCCTCCAGGTCGAGGGCGTCTCGGCCACGGTCGACGACAAGCTGCGCATCGCCGAGCAACTCGACCTCCTCGGCGTCCACTTCATCGAGGGTGGGTGGCCGGGCGCCAACCCGAAGGACATCGAGTTCTTCGCTCGCGCCCAGCACGAGTTGACGCTGACGACCTCGACGCTCGTCGCGTTCGGTTCCACGCGTCGGCCCCGGGGCAAGGTCGACGACGACGCCACGCTCCGGAACCTGATCGAGGCCAACACCTCGGCAGTCTGCATCGTCGCGAAGAGCTCCGAGTACCAGGTCGTCGAAGCGCTCCAGACCACCCTCGACGAAGGCGCCGCGATGATCGCGGACTCCGTCGAGTACCTCACCGGACATGGTCGGATGGTGCTCGTCGACCTCGAGCACTTCTTCGACGGCTACAAGGCCAATCCGGAGTTCTCGCTTCGGGCGATCGAGGCCGCTGTCGTCAACGGCGCGTCGCATCTCGTGCTGTGTGACACCAACGGCGGCACATTGCCGACCGAGGTGCAACGCATCGTCGCCGACATCAAGCTCCATGTCGGCGACGACGCGATCATCGGCATCCACTGCCATGACGACACCGGCTGCGCGGTCGCGAACTCGATGGCGGCCGTCGAAGCGGGGGCCCGGCACGTCCAGGGCACGCTCAACGGCCTCGGCGAGCGAACCGGCAACACCAACCTCACGACCGTCATCCCCAATCTGCAGCTCAAGCTCGGCTACACCTGTCTCCCCGACGGCCGTCTCGAACGCCTCACCGCAGTCAGCCACCATGTCGCCGAGACGCTCAACCGCGCGGTCAACCCCCAGGCCCCGTACGTCGGCTCGTCGGCATTTGCCCACAAGGCCGGCCTGCACGTGTCCGCGATCGTCCGGGCGAAGGACGCATACGAGCACGTCGATCCGGAACTGGTCGGCAATGGCACCCGTTTCGTCGTGTCCGAGATGGCCGGCCGGGCGACGATCCAGATGAAGGCCGACGAGATCGGGATCGAACTCGACGGCGCCCAGATCAACGAGATCATCGACGAACTCAAACGGCTGGAGCACGAGGGCTACCACTTCGAGGCGGCGGATGCCTCGCTCGAGCTGTTGATGCGCCGTGCCGCTGGACAGGTTCGGGAGTTCTTCCGCGTGGAGTCGATGCGGGTCATCACCGACGAGCTGCCGGGTGGCGACTTCACGACCGAGGCGACGGTGAAGGTGTGGGTCGGCGACGGCGATGAAGCGGAACGCCGCGTCTGGGTTGCTGAGGGCAACGGTCCCGTCAATGCGATCGACACGGCGTTGCGCAAGGCGGTGGGCACGATGCTTCCGGAACTCGCCGGCATCCACCTCACCGACTACAAGGTCCGCATCCTCGACGGCGCCAGCGCCACTGGTTCGACGACCCGGGTGCTGCTGTCGGCGACCGACGGCGTTCGTGACTGGACGACGATCGGGGTCAGTCCCAACATCATCGAGGCCTCGTGGCGGGCGTTGGAAGACAGTCTCGTGTACGGCCTGTTGCACCGCTCATTGCGCGAAAGCGTCCACGCCAGCGACGGCTGATAGAAAGACGATCGATGGCCGTTCCCAGATTCAGCCCGGTTTCACCGACCGATCGACCCCGCTACTACGAGTCGCCGGACCATGTCCCGACATCGTGGACGCCGGGACGGCCTGGCGACATCGAGGGGTTCCAACCGGAGGGACCCCGTCTCGGAGAGCAGGGCCCCGACCAGGGCTTCGCGCTGCGGATCGCGTCTCAGTTGCGCCCGAAGGTGCAGCTGCAGCCAGGTGAGCACATCGACGATGCGATCCGCGGGTGCCTCGGCGTCGCCCTTCGGCGCGCGTCGATGTTCTCGCGTGCGCCGGTGGTGCACGATCTGACGATCGCATTCACGATCTGGGGGTTCTACGACTCGAACCCGCCCGCCGAGTTGGTGCAACTTCGCGGCACGATGTTCGAGGGGCTGCGCCACATCGGACATCACTACATGGAAGCCCGGGCTGTGGCCGACCTTGCTCCCGACGCCACACTGCGCATGACTCCGGCGCAGGTCGCCGCGGCCTACCCGGCCGAATGGCGATCCCTCGTCGGAGCCTGAGCGTCCAGTCGCCGTGGCGACCGCCCGTCGCAGTCTTCAGTGTCGCGGCATCGACCTGCGGTCGACCTTGCGACCGATCGGCACGTACCCGCTCGACCCGACGACGCGGTGGACCTCGTCAGGCTTCTCGAAGGCAGTGCTCACTCCTGAGGGCCCGGGCACGATGCGCCTCACATGGGATCGCAGCGGTGCCACGAACGCCGAGGCGTGGGGGAGCGGCGCGGAATGGCTCGTCGACCGTGCGCCTCACTGGGTCGGGTTGCACGACGACGTCGAGGGCTTCGATCCAACCGTGCACCCGACGATCGCCGAGTGGGCGCGTCGACATCCCGGAATCCGCCTCCCTGCTGCAGGCGTCATCTGGCAGGAGTTGCTGCTCGTGCTCCTGGGCCAACGCGTGACGACCGACGAGGCGGTGAGGAGTTGGGCTCGGATCGTGTACGCCTGGGGAGAGGTCGCTCCCGGTCCGTGCGAACTCCGGCTCCCGCCGGCACCGGACGTCGTCGCGTCGAAGACGTACGTCGATCTCCATCGATTCAATGTCGAGCGCCGGCGGGCTGACGCGATCCTGTTGGCCGCTCGCCGGGCGAACCGGCTCGAGGAGGCGGCGACGATGACGCCGGCGGATGCCCGTGTCCGCTTGTCCGCGCTGCCAGGCCTCGGGAGTTGGACGGCGACATCGGTGATCACCGCCTCGCACGGCGACCCCGACACGATCGTGCTGCGCGACTACTGGCTCCCGACGTTGGTCAACTACGCGTTCACCGGCGATGCCAATCGCGTCGCCGCCGACGAGGGGGGCGACGAGATCATGTGCCGCCACCTGGCCCCGTGGACAGGGCACCGCCAGCGAATTGTCCGGTTGCTGTATGCCGCAGGCGTGACGGTGCCCCGTCGCGGCCCGCGTTCGTTCAACCCCGACATTCGTCGCTTGTGATGCGAACGGCCCCACGCTGGGCCACGGCCACCGGGCGACCTACGCTGTGAGGGTGCCGTTCGAGCCGTCCCGCGACCCGCATCGGCGCCACAACCCGCTCACCGGCGACTGGGTGATCGTGTCACCTCATCGCACGCAGCGCCCCTGGGTCGGCCAGCGATCGGCCGCGCCCGCGCCGGCGGCGACCTATGACCCATCGTGTTATCTCTGCCCCGGGACCGAACGCGCAGGCGGTGTCCGCAACCCCGACTACGACTCGACCTTCGTCTTCCAGAACGACTTCGCCGCGTTGCTGCCTGACGCCGCAGTGCCTGGTCCGGCGTCTGCCGACGGCTTGTTCACCGCGGCCGAGGCGACCGGTGAGTGCCGTGTGCTCTGCTTCTCGCCCCGACATGATCTGACGCTCGCCGGGATGTCACACGCCGAGGTCGTCACGGTGATCGAACTCTGGCAGTCGCAGCTCGTCGAACTCCGCGAGAGATACCAGTGGGTGCAGATCTTCGAGACTCGCGGCGCGATCTCGGGAGCGTCGAACCCTCATCCGCACGGGCAGGTCTGGGCATCGGCCTTCCTTCCGGACGAGGCGCGACGCGAGATGGAGCGTCAGGGTACGTACTTCGAGCGGGAAGGTCGACCGTTGTTGCTCGACTACGCCGAGCAGGAGCTCGATCTCGCAGAACGGATCGTCACGTTCAACGACGACTGGGTCGTGATCGTGCCGTACTGGGCCTACTGGCCGTTCGAGACCCTCGTGCTTCCCCGCCGACGACTGGAGCGTCTCGAGGCCGTCGAGGGCAGTGAGCGCGACTCGCTCGCTGATGTCCTGCAGACGATGCTGCGCGCCTTCGACGCGCTGTTCGACACACCGTTCCCGTACTGCTCCGGGTGGCACACGGCGCCGAACGTGTCCAACACCGTCGGCTGGCAGGTGCACGCGCACTACTACCCACCGTTGTTGCGTTCGGCCGATGTGGCCAAGATTCCCGCGAGTTACGAACTGCTGGCGAACCTCCAGCGCGACATCACACCCGAGGCTGCTGCGGCTGCGCTGCGTTCCGCCTCGTCGAGTCAGCTCGAAGAACCTTCGAGTTGACTCGAAGGTTTCCTGATAGGGTGCTCTCATGCGCATCGGTGCCCTCGCCGAACTCTCGGGACTCAGCACGCAGACCATCCGCTACTACGAGTCGATCGATCTGCTCCCGGAACCCGATCGCACCCCGGCCGGCTATCGCGACTACTCCAGCGACGCTGCGGAGCGGCTCCGTTTCATCCGGGACGCGCAGGCATCGGGGCTGTCGCTCGACGAAGTGCACACGCTGCTGTCGATGAAGGATGCAGGACTGGCCACCTGCCGTCACACGCTGGCGCTGCTCGATCGTCATGTCGCGGAGATCGACTCCCAGATCGCACGGCTCCGCTCGGCGCGTGCCGAGATGATCGAACTTGCCGAGCGCGCTCGTCGTCTCGATCCCGCGACGTGTAACGACCCGAACCGCTGCCAGGTGATCGAGGCATCATGACCCGGTCGTCCACGTCGGTGCGTTCCGACATCGCGATCGAGGGCATGACGTGCGCCGCGTGCTCGAATCGGATCCAGCGGGGCCTTTCGAAGCTCGAGGGTGTCGACGACGTCCGTGTCAACTTCGCCAACGGTCGCGCAACGATCGTCCACCACGGCACCCCGGAGTCCGACATGCGCGCCGTGATCGAGCGGCTCGGTTATGGCGCGCCGATCTCGGCCGACCACGATGAAGCAGAGCGGCGCCGTGAGGCGGACCTCCGCCGTCGCTGGATCGTTGCCGTGGTCCTCGGGATCCCGGTGGTCCTGCTGTCGATGGTCCCCGCGCTGCAGTTCGACGACTGGGAACGGGTCGTGGCGGTGCTCGCGACGCCGATCGTCTTCTGGTGCGGTTGGGGGTTCCATCGTGCCGCCTGGATGAACCTGCGGCACGGTTCGACCACGATGGACACGCTGGTGTCGATGGGCACCCTGTCGGCGTGGACGTGGTCGACGGTGGTGCTCGTCGACAGCATCGGCGACGACGGCTCCGGCATGGCCGACATGGGGTCGATGTCGATGACCGACAGCGGCGGCACCCACGTCTACTACGAGACAGCTGCGGTCATCGTGGCGCTGATCCTGATCGGCAAGTGGCTCGAGATCAGGGCCAAACGTCGTTCGGGTGACGCCATCCGAGCGCTCGCCGACCTCGGTGTTAGGTCGGCTCGTCTCGAGGACGGCACCGACGTGCCGCTCGATCAGCTGACGGTCGGTTCGCGGTTCCTGGTGCGGCCCGGTGAGAAGATCGCCACGGACGGAATCGTGGTCGACGGGTATTCCAGCGTCGATGCATCGATGGTCACCGGCGAGCCGGTGCCGGTCGAGGTCGGCCCGGGAGACGAGGTGATCGGGGCAACGGTCAACGCCAACGGTTCGCTCGTGGTCGAAGCGGTCAGGGTCGGCGCCGACACGGCGCTCGCCCAGATCATCCGGCTCGTCGACGAGGCGCAGGGGAGCCGCGCCGAGGTGCAACGACTCGCCGACCGTGTCGCTGCAGTCTTCGTGCCAGCAGCGATCGCCATCGCTGCGCTGACGCTGTTCGGATGGCTCGCGATCACCGGCGATGCGAATGATGCATTCACCGCTGCGGTGGCCGTGTTGATCATCGCGTGTCCGTGCGCACTCGGTCTGGCCACGCCGCTCGGGATCATGGTCGGAACCGGTCGCGCAGCGCAGCTCGGGGTGATCATCAAGGGTGGGGAGGTCCTGGAGGACACCCGCCGCATCGACACGATCGTGCTCGACAAGACGGGCACGGTCACCGAGGGGCGGATGCGCCTCGTCGACGTGATCGCTCCCGACGGATCGCCCGAGCTCCTGCTCGGTCTCGCCGGTGCGGTCGAGGCGCGCTCCGAGCACCCGATCGCGAGGTCGATCGCCGAGGCTGCGGCGGAACGGACGACGTTGCCTGGTCCGGTCGAATCGTTCGTCAACCGTCCAGGTCTCGGCGTCGTGGCCATGGTCGACGGAGTCGAAGTGCGAGCCGGCCGTCGCCAGCTGTTCGACTCGGTGCCGATGCTCGTCGAGCGATCCGCCGGTGCGGCCGAGCGCGTCGGGAACACGGCGGTCTTCGTCGGTCGGCACGGATCCGCCGAGGCAGTCCTGGTGGTCGCGGACACCGTCAAGCCCACCTCGCGCGAGGCGGTCGCGGCGTTTCACGATCTCGGACTGACGGTCACGCTGCTGACGGGCGACAACGACCGCACCGCCCGCTCGGTGGGGTCCGAGGTCGGCGTCGACACCGTGATCTCCGAGGTGCTTCCCGACGGGAAGGCCGCCGAGATCGTGCGCCTCCAGGCGGAGGGACGACGCGTAGCAATGGTCGGCGACGGGATCAACGACGCGCCCGCGCTGGCGCAGGCCGACCTCGGTATCGCCATCGGAACGGGAACCGACGTTGCGATCGAGGCATCGGATCTCACCATCGTGTCGGGTGATCTGCGAGCGGCCGCAGACGCCGTCGCCCTGTCGAGACGCACCCTCGCAACGATCAAGGGCAACCTGTTCTGGGCGTTCGCGTACAACGCCGCAGCGATTCCCCTCGCGGCGTTCGGGGTCCTCAATCCGATGATCGCTGCGGCAGCGATGGGGATGTCATCGCTGTTCGTCGTGTCGAACAGCCTTCGGCTTCGTCGCTTCGACGGGTACCGCCGGAGCACCGACCATCCGGTCTCGACCCCACCAATCAGACAAGAGGAGCTCGTCTCATGAGTGTCACGCACACCTATTCGGTCCCCGGCATCAGCTGCGGCCACTGCAAGAACGCGATCGAAGGTGAGGTCTCCTCGATCTCGGAGGTCGAATTCGTCGACGTCGACGTCGAAGCGAAGACCGTGACGGTGGTCGGCGGCGACGATGTCGCCATTCGCTCGGCGATCGACGACGCCGGCTACGACATCGCGTGACCCGACGGCACATCGAGCACGGAACCGTATGACACCGGCACGTGAGCGTGCATGATGGTGGCATGCAGACGCAGTTGTTGATTGGTGGCGAGTGGCGCGACGGCTCCGAGTCGCAGCGCTTCGACGTCGAGAACCCGGCGAACGAGGAGATGATCGCGTCGGTGGCAGCGGGCACGACCGCAGACGCCACTGCAGCGTGTGAGTCGGCGGCTGCGGCACAGGCCGGCTGGGCGGCGACGGCCCCACGCGAGCGCGGTGAGATCCTGCGCCGCACGTGGGAGCTGATGGTCGAACACACCGACGAACTCGCTCGACTGATCACGCTCGAACACGGCAAGCCATTGGCGGATGCCCGAGGCGAAGTCGCCTACGCGGCGGAGTTCTTCCGCTGGAATGCCGAGGAGGCTGTACGTATTCACGGCTCGCTGGGCATCGCGCCGGCTGGAACCAACCGGATCTCGTGCACCACCCGCCCGTCGGCGTGGTCGTGATCGTGACCCCCTGGAACTTTCCGGCCGCGATGATCACCCGAAAGCTCGCGCCGGCCCTTGCTGCCGGGAACGCTGCGGTGATCAAGCCTCCCCGCGAGACGCCATTGACGGCGCTGCGGATCGGAGAGCTCCTCCACGATGCCGGACTTCCGGCCGGCGTCGTCAACATCGTGCCGACGTTGACGTCAGGGGCATGGTTCGACGCTGCGGTCGACCATCCGGCCACGCGCATGGTGTCGTTCACCGGGTCGACCGAGGTCGGCATCGTGCTGTTGAAGCGTGCCGCCGACCGAGTGCTCAAGACGGTGATGGAACTCGGCGGCAACGCGCCCTTCGTCGTGTTCGACGATGCCGATCTCGACGCTGCGGTCCAGGGGGCGATGGTCGCGAAGATGCGCCATTCGGCCGAGACCTGCACCGCGGCGAACCGGTTCCTCGTCCACGCCAAGGTGGCCGATGAGTTCACGCGGATGTTCGCCGCAGCGATGGCCGATGTGCGGATCGGCAACGGATTCGACGACGGCGTGACGTGCGGGCCGTTGATCAACGCCAAGGCGGTTGCGTCGATCAACGAACTCGTGACCGCGGCCGCCGACCACGGCGCAACGATCGCGACCGGTGGCGGCACCGTCGACGGACCCGGTCACTTCTATCCGCCGACCGTGCTGGGCAATGTTCGCCCTGGCGACGAGATCACCCGCCACGAGATCTTCGGGCCGGTCGCTCCGATCGTCACCTTCGACGACACCGATCAGATGGTCGACATGGCCAACGACACCGAGATGGGGCTCACCGCCTACGTCTACACCCAGGATCTGCGTCGCGGTCTGGCCGTCAGCGAGCGCATCCAGGCCGGGATGGTCGGCCTGAACCGTGGTGCGGTGTCCGATCCCGCGGCGCCGTTCGGCGGCATGAAGCAGTCCGGTCTCGGCAGGGAAGGCGCCAGCGACGGCATCTACGAGTTCTGCGAGACCCAGTACATCGCCACCGACTGGTGACGCCGGTTCTCCATCGAACGAGCGCGGGCGGATTCGAGGCGAACCGGCCCAGCCGAATCTGCCAGCAGAGGTGATGGCGGCGGTCAGTAGTCGCCGGCGAGGTCCCGTTTGCCCTGCTCGCTCGCGATCGACGCGTGACGCAGCAGGTTGCGCGCCATCGACGAGGTGTGCTGCGACGAGTGCGCGGCGTACACCTCGGTGCGCAGGCTCCACACGTCGGCATTGTCCGGCTCGGCCAGCGCGGCGAACTCGACGAGGTGACACGCCAGACGGGCGTCGCCCGTTGCGAGTACCTCCGCCGTGCGGGCGAGCACGCGGTCGACGCCACCGGCGAGCGCGACCCACTCGGCGGCCTGTTGTGCTCGGGGTGATGGCAACAGGTTGTCGGGTTCGCCGTCCCACCACCCGCCGTAGCGGCGCCACACGTTGCGGACGAGGAACTGCGGATGGTCGTAGACCGCCTGGAGGTAGGGCTTGTCGGCGAGATGAGCGGGAACCATCACCTCGTGCAGGCACGTGTCGAGGTTCTTGCCCTGGTTCATGATCGCCAGCGTCTGACTCTCGATCGACTCGAGCAGCTCGGCGGTGTCGGTCAGCGCCATCACGGTGCGATCGGACCCGAAGATCGGCAGCCCGTGCCCGGCGAGCAGGATCTCCGGCCGCAGCGCGGCCATCTGGCGAAGCGCTGCTCCCCAGTCGGACAGGTAACGCTGGACCTTCTGCGGGTTGCCGGCGTTGGGGAGCGCCCAGATGAACAGGTCGCCGGGATGCAGGACCTTGCGTTCCGGCACCCAGGTCCAGGTGGCGTCGTCGGTCTCTCCACGGGCATGGTGCAGTTCGAAGGTCAGCTCCCCGCGGGTGAAGGTCAGGTGCTGGGCGTAGGTGACGTCGGGGTCTCGGTACTCGCTCGGCCACGAGAAGTGCGGGACGTCGATCGCGAACTGACGCCGGTTGATGGCGGTGTTCCAGCCACCCGTCTGTTCGTAGCGCCGGAAATGGGCGGGAAGGTCCTCGTGCGCATAGACCACGGGGCGCTGCCAACCCTTGTCGGCGGCTTCGCTGTCGAACAGCGCCGTGCCGAGCACGTGGTCGACGTGGTGGTGCGAGTAGACGGCGGCGCGCACGGGTGCATCGGGACGCCAGTGGCGGACCGCCTCGTAGACCGTCCGTCGGTCGAAGGCGCCGCCGGTGTCGAGCATGACGAGGCCGTCGCCCGTGTCGAGCGCGTTGACGGAGGCGATCGACTTGAGGGTCAGCAGGCCGTCGTCGATCTCTTCATGGGCGGTGCTGAAGGTGCCGTCGTCGTGATGGACGTGAATCGGCTGAACCGGATGGTGGGTGTGCACCAGCTCGCCGCGTCCGTGCCAGTGCTCCTCCGCGAGTTCCCTGATCGTCGACATGGCTCGACTGTATGTCGACGACGTCGGCCGATCTGACGTCGATCGTCTTCGCTGAGTGGACCTTCTCGGTTCGGCCTCGCGTTGTGCCGACGGCCAGACTGCGGCGGTGAACGTGACCGATGCTGTCAACGCCCGGAAGTCCGTTCGGGCCTTTCTCCCCGACCCCGTCTCGAACGAGGTGATCGCTGAGTTGCTCACCACTGCATCCCGAGCGCCGTCGGGCGGCAACGTGCAGCCGTGGCGCATCTACGTCGTCAACGGCGACTCGATGACGCGCTTTCGCGAATTCCTTGCCGACCGACCGGTCGAGGCGCCCGCGTACGACATCTATCCGTCGCCGCTCCACGAGCCGTACCGGTCGTCGCGTTTCAAGATCGGCGAAGACATGTACGCAACGCTCGGCATCGAGCGCGACGACAAAGCCGGTCGGCTCGCCCAGTTCGCGAAGAACCTCGACTTCTTCGGGGCACCCACCGCGATCTTCTGCTTCATCGACCGGATCATGGGACCACCGCAGTGGTCGGACCTCGGCATGTTCCTGCAGACCTTCATGCTCCTCGCCCAGGAGGCCGGGCTCGACACCTGCCCCCAGGAAGCGTGGGCCGTCTACGAGCAGGCGGTCAGCGAGTTCGTCGGCGCACCGCCAGAGGAGCGCATCTTCTGCGGTGTCGCCATCGGCCACGCCGACCCCTCAGCACCGATCAACTCGCTGGTCACCGCACGCGAACCCCTCGATGTCTTCGCCACGTTCGTCTGATCGCCACCACCCTCCGCCACGCCCGAAAAATGTAGGGATCGGCGCGCTCAGCGCACGAGTTCGTACATTTTTCGGGTGGGTGTCGAATGGCAGACTGACGTGATGAGGGAGTGGGACGCAGAACGGGCGGAACTCGAGCGAGACGGTCATGTGACCGTGCGCGACCTCCTCGCACCCGAGGAGGTGGCGCGCGTACGTGACATCGTCAATGCGGCGTTGCCGACCGCGTTCAAGGTCGAGCTCCCGCCCGGCAACGAGACGTACCAGGCGGCCTTCGATCAGTACATGAACCTCTGGCAGTCCGATCCGGCGGTCCGTGAGGTCACCCTGCACCCGGAACTCGCTCGAACGGCCGCAGCCCTGCTCGGCGTCGATGCGGTTCGGGTATATCACGATCAGGCATTGTTCAAGGTCGCCGGAGGTGGGCACACGCCGTGGCACCAGGACCAGTGGTACTGGCCGCTCGACACCGATCGAACGATCACGATGTGGTTGCCGCTCCACGACGTCGAGCCCGAGATGGGTGACCTCGAGTTCGCGGTGGGCACGCACGGCGGCCCGATCGGCGACGCGGCGATCTCCGACGAGGCCGACGCGTTCTACGACCGATACCTCGCCGACTCGGACACTGTCCGCATGTCGACAGGTCCGATGCGCGCCGGCGATGCCAGCTTCCACCTCGGGTGGACGCTGCACCGCGCGAACCCGAACCACACCGACAAAGATCGCGAGGTGATGACCGTGATCTGGTTTGCCGACGGCGCCCGAGTGATCGAGCCGACCAACCGCGGGCAGGAACTCGACCGTCTGGTGTGGCTGCGCAACACCGAACCCGGCGAACTCGCCGCGAGTGATCTGAATCCGCTGGTCGGTGCCGAATGAGCGACATGCCTGACACGACACCGTGGTGGCGCGACGCCGTCGTCTACCAGATCTACCCGCGGTCGTTCGCCGACTCGGATGGTGATGGCGTCGGCGACCTCGGTGGCATCACTTCGAAGCTCGACTACCTGGCCGACCTCGGCGTCGACGCACTGTGGTTGTCGCCGATCTTCACGTCGCCGATGCGCGACTTCGGCTACGACGTCGCCGACTACTGCGGCATCGACCCGGTGTTCGGCACCGACGCCGACTTCGACGCGCTCATCGCCGGCGTCCACGAGCGGGGCATGCGGCTCCTGCTCGACTGGGTGCCGAACCACAGCTCCGACCAGCACCCGTGGTTCGTCGAGTCGCGTTCGTCGCGCAACAGCCCCAAGCGCGACTGGTACGTGTGGAAGGACAGCCAGGCCGACGGGTCGCCGCCGAACAACTGGCAGGCGATGTTCAAGCAGGTGCCGGCCTGGACGCGCGACGACGCCACGGACCAGTCGTACCTTCACCTGTTCCTCGCCGAGCAGCCCGATCTCAACTGGGCGAACCCCGAGGTCGAAGCGGCAATGCACGACACGCTGCGCTACTGGCTCGATCGGGGCGTCGATGGGTTCCGGGCCGATGTCGTCAATCTGATCGGCAAGGGCACGGACGTGCCCGACCTCCCCGACCCGTTCTGGAAGTTTCCGCTGCTCGCGTGCGATCGTCCCTTCGGTCACGAACTGCTGCGTCGGATCAGGTCGCTCCTCGACGAGTACGACCAGGAACCGATGATGGTGGGCGAGGTGTACCTGTTGCGCGATGGCGAGAGTGCCTCGTACGTCGGCACACCGGACGCACCAGAGTTGCACCTGTCGTTCGACTTCCGTCCGCTGCACTCGCCATGGGAAGCAGATCGCATGGGTGAGGCGGTGGCGAAGATGGAGGACGACTTCGCCGAACCACATTGGCCCACGTTCGTCCTGTCGAACCACGACCAGGTCCGCCATCGCTCCCGCTACGGCAGCGAGGCGCGGGCTCGGGCCGCAGCGGTCGTGGCACTGACCGCTCGCGGGACGCCGTTCCTGTATGCCGGCGAGGAACTCGGCCTGGAGGACGCCGTCG
>JBGSII010000026.1:0-1782 GCA_041742555.1 Ilumatobacteraceae bacterium | reverse complement strand
GGCGTGCTCGACCGCGCGACCGTGAGGCCTATCGATGAGACCTCCGCCGAGTACCTCCTGGGCCTCGACGTCGCCGACCGCCCGGGCGTCCTGCACGCCGTCACCGGGGTGTTCGCCGCCCACGGCGTCAGCATCCGCGTTGCCGAGCAGGAAGGCAACGGGCCCGACGCCCGACTCGTGTTCATCACCCACTCGGCGCGCGAGTCCGATGTTCAGGCAACGGTGCGCGACCTCCGCGAACTCGACGTCGTGCGCAACGTGGGCGGTCTGCTGCGAGTGATCGGCGACTGAGCCGTGCGGTACGTCTCCACTCGCGGTGACGCTCCGGAGTTGGGCTTCGCGGACGTCCTGCTCGCCGGGCTGGCCGCCGACGGGGGGCTCTACGTGCCCGAGCGATGGCCGACACTCGCGCCGTCGACGGCGCACACGTATGCCGAGCGGGCCGTCGAGGTGATGTTGCCGTTCGTCGAGCCGGACATCGACGAGGTCACGCTCGCGCGGCTGTGCGCGGAGGCCTACGGCACGTTCCGTCATCCCGCCGTGGTGCCGCTGGTGCAGCTCGACCACCGCCAGTGGGTCCAGGAGTTGTTCCACGGGCCGACGCTCGCGTTCAAGGACGTTGCGCTCCAGCTCGTCGGCCGGATGTTCGACCATGTGCTCGGCGAACGCGGCGAACGCGTCACGATCGTCGGCGCCACGAGTGGCGACACGGGCTCGGCAGCCATCGACGGCGTCGTCGGATGCGACCATATCGACATCGTCATCCTGTACCCGCTCGGGCGCACCAGCGACGTCCAACGCCGCCAGATGACCACCGTCGACGAGCCGAACGTCCACACCGTTGCCGTCGAGGGCACGTTCGACGACTGCCAGGATCTCGTGAAGGCGATGTTCAACGATGTGCCGTTCCGCGAGCGCAACCGGCTGTCAGCGGTGAATTCGATCAACTGGGCGCGTGTGATGGCCCAGACCGTCTACTACGTGACCGCGGCAGAGACGTTCGCCGATCCGGTCACCTTCAGCGTCCCGACCGGCAACTTCGGCAACGTGCTGTCAGGGTGGATCGCCCGCGAGATGGGTGCCACCATCCGGGACTTCATCGTCTCGTCGAACACCAACGACATCCTCACCCGGTTCATCAACGACGGCGACATGAGTGCCCGCGAGGTCGTGCCGACGCTGAGCCCGTCGATGGACATCCAGGTGTCGTCGAACTTCGAGCGACTGCTGTTCGAGATGAACGGCCGCGACGGCGGAATGACAGCCGAGCAGCTCGGCCGGTTCCGTGCGACCGGTCGGCTCGACATCGAAACCGACCAGCGCGAGCGCTACATCACCGGGCACTTCCGTGCGGCAGCTTTCGACGATGAGGCCACCCTCGCCGAGATCGCCCGTGTGCATCGTGCAACGGGGATCGTGCTCGACCCGCACACCGCGACCGGTACCGCGGCGGCCGCCATGCTCACCGGGCTCGATCCCGACGGTCATCCGGTGATCACGCTCGGCACAGCGCACCCGGCCAAGTTCCCCGACGCCGTCGAGCGCGCGACGGGCGAACGCCCGGGGCTGCCGCCTCATCTCGCCGACCTCTTCGATCGGCCGGAACGTACGCGGACCGTCGTCAACGACCTGGCCGCCGTGGAAGCGGTCGTCGAGCAACTCACTCGACGCTGATCTCAGGCCGGATCGCGGCTGGTGCGTGTCCTGGGCACGTGGTGCTGCTACAGTGACGTTCGCCCGGTCAGCCGGGCCGCACCCCGAGATCTCGGTCGTGTGCGAATT
>JBGSII010000025.1:0-57307 GCA_041742555.1 Ilumatobacteraceae bacterium | reverse complement strand
TCGTTGGGGAAGATGCCCACGACGTTGGTTCGTCTGCGGATCTCCTTGTTGAGTCGCTCCAACGGGTTGTTCGACCAGATCTGTCGCCAGTGCTCGCGCGGGAACGCGGTGAACGCAAGCACGTCGGTCTTGGCTGAGTCCATGAGTGCGGCGGCTTTCGGGAACCGTTCGGCGAGCATGACGGCGACCTCGTCCCAGCGCGCCTTGACGTCGACGGGGGTCGTGAGAGCGAAGATCGACCGGAACGCCGCAGCGACCATCTCCTGATGCGCTTTCGGGACCGGTGCCATCAGGTTCCGGACGTAGTGGACGCGGCACCGCTGCCAACTGGCGCCCTGGAGGTTCTTGCGGATCGCTGCTCGCAGTCCTTCGTGGGCATCGGAGATGACGAGGCGCACACCGGACAGTCCGCGCGCTTTGAGCGAGCGCAGGAACGCCGTCCAAAACGTCTCGGCTTCGGAGTCGCCGACGTCGACACCGAGCACCTCACGGCCGCCCTGGGCGCTCACCCCGGTCGCAACCACGATCGCCCGCGACACGACCTGGCCGAGGGCGTCGTCGCGGACATGGACGTAGACCGCATCGAGATACACGTACGGGAACTCGGTGTGCCCAAGCGTGCGGTTCCGGAACGCCGTGACGCGTTCGTCGAGCCCGGCACAGATCCGCGAGACCTCGGACTTGGAGATTCCGCTGGCGGCGCCCATCGACTCGACCAGCGCGTCAACCGATCTCGTCGAGACGCCGGACACGTAGGCCTCCATCACGACCGCATACAACGCTTGGTCGATCCGCCGGCGTGGTTCGAGGATCGACGGGAAGAAACTGCCCTTGCGCAACTTCGGGATCGTCAACTCGAGATCGCCGGCCTTCGTCGTCAAGACACGATCGCGGTGTCCATTGCGTTCGGTCACCCGCTCATCGGATCGTTCGTAGCGGGCGGCGCCGATCGCTTGGGTGGCTTGGACCTCGATCAACTCTTGCGCCAGGTACTGGGCCAGCTCGCGCACCAGGTCAACGCCGCGTTCGCGGTCGCTGAGCGCGACGAGAAGTTCGGACAGGGCAGACTCGGACAGAGCCATCGGTGTGTTCTCCTTCAGGTGGGTTCTTGCTGGAACACACCAAGGATCACGCCGATGGCTCACCCACTGGTGGACCTACGAATCCCCACCACGCCACGGGGCTCTATCGCTGACGGCGCAGGAGTCCGCACGGGAGGCGAGTCGGAAGCGGCCCGCTTGTTGCGGAACAGTTGGTAGTAACGATCGGCCACCGCGGGGTAGTTCGCAAGATCGTAGAGGCCCTTCTGGGCTGCCGGATTGAAGTAGGCCTGGTAGACAAGGCTGCCAGGGCCGTTCGACGGCAGGCTCTCGAACCAGTCGTACATCAGCTCGATGAATCGGGTGGTGTCACCGCGCGCCCGCCCCCACTCTGGATACGAGACGGGCTTGCCCCGGTCGACAGCGAAGGCCTGGTGGGCCACCAGAGCCTCGGTGATCTGACGCTCGTCGCCTCCGCCGAGCTCGTACGGCTTTCGGTAGTACACGTCGAGACCGATGATGTCGACGTACGCGTCGCCCGGGTATGCGTCGCGGGCGTACTTCCGCCACGTTCCGTGCATCCCGGTCCACTCGAATCGAAACGCCGCAGATTCGGCCTGGAGGACGTCATGCACATGGCGGAACGCATCGATGTAGGCCTGCTCGTTTTCGCGGGCCGACCACGGCTGCCACGTTCCATCGAACTCGTGACCGAGGCGGAGAACCGCATCTCCATACCCCGCAGACTTCAGTCGCCGTGCCACAGCTCGGAAGTCGTCGTCGTACCGTCCAGACGTCGTCAACTCCAACGCCCTGCGAACTGCCGCCGGGCCTACTGTGCGGTACTTGCCGCCCTTGTCGAAGCTCAGCGGCAGGGTGACCGAGACATCCAGTCGATCCGAGTGCTTCGGCAGGTACGCCGACGGTTTCGAGAACTGTCCCCACACCGCGCTTCGCATGTCGGCTGGATTGCTCACCGTGGCCATCGCGACCACCCAGTCCAAGTCCGTCTTCAGCGATCGCTCCACAGCATCGAAGCGCGCCTCCGCATCGAAACCGAGGTACTGGCCCAGGGTGCCGTCTGGTAGCCCCCCTGAAGCCTCGGTCGACCCAGAGACGGCGAGGGCTGCGAGGATCAACGAGGCGCCGATGGCAGATGCCGCCGATTTCACTCTGCGACGACCGGAACGGATTACTCTCATGACGGTTCTTCCTTCGCGAGGGGGACAGACAGTGTTTCATCGACCACACCCAGCGAAACTTGAGAAAAGTCTGACACCACTGACGGACTACCTCTGGGCGCATGCCGGCGGGTCGTTTCGGACCGGCGATCGGCGCCGAGCCAAGTAGTCTGTGCTGCATGCGAGTATTCGTCGTCGGGACAGGACGGTGCGGCACGCTGTCGCTCGTCAGGGCGGCCGGACACATCACGAACTTCACCGCAGGTCACGAGAGCCGGTGGGGGCAGCGGCCGGTGCATCGCCTTGCCTACGCCGATCAGCACATCGAGGCCGACAACCGCCTCAGTTGGTTCCTGGGCTCACTGATCGAGCGATTCCCGGACGACCTCTATGTACACCTACGGCGGGATGCCAGGGCCACGGCGCAGAGTTATGTCAGTCGCTGGAAGTGGGACCCGCCATATCGCTATCACCGGGCACCTCGCTGGATGCAGGGTCCAGCGCTCTACCTCGAGAACACGCGGACCCCGGGTTCGATCGTCGAATCGTTCGCCTACGCGGTCAACGGTCGCCTGGAGCCATGGGAGCGGTCTGAACGGCTCGCTCTTGCTGAGCAGTTCGTCGGCGTGGTCAACTCCAACATCGAATTGATGCTCCGCTCTGTCGAGTCGATGACGATCGATCTTGAGGACTTCGCTGCGGGGTTCGAGGCGCTTTGGCTTCGGATCGGCGCCCAGGGCAACCTCGGCGCCGCACTGGTCGAGCTGGACCGACGGCACAATGCGTCCTGACAATCAGCCGCTCGAGGGCGAGGACGAAGCAGGATCCCGTCAGCGCACCCCCGACATCACGAGTGCATCGCGGTAGAACTCGTTGCTCTGCTCGAGTCGGTCAGGGCGGTCGAAGCCACGCAGCTGGCCGTCCATGATCACCATGATCCGGTCGCAAACATCGAGGGTCGACAATCGGTGGGCGATGATGATGATGGTAGACTGACTTCGCAGACCATCGAGGGTCTGGCGGATCAGGTACTCGGATGCTACGTCGAGGGCGCTCGTCGGCTCGTCCAGAATCAAGACGTCAGGGTGTTCGACCAATGCCCGGGCGATGATCAGGCGCTGCTGTTGACCGCCACTCAGGTGGCTGCCTTGTTCACCGACCTGGCGTGAGTAGCCCTCGCTCCAGCCCTGAACATCCCCGTGAAGGTTGGCGAGTTTCGCGGCCTCGACGATGCGCTCGTTGTCGATGTCGTCGCGGAGGAACCTGATGTTGTCGGCGATCGTGCCCGCAATGAGGTGTGCGTCCTGCGGTACGAAGGTCACCCGGCGCGCCCATTCGGAGCGTGACAGTGTCCGAATATCGCGTCCGTCGGCCCGAACGACGCCATCGGTCGGGTCGCGGAGGCCGAGCAGCAACTGGACGAGAGTCGACTTACCGCTGCCCGACGGGCCGATGACACCGATCACCTCGTTCGGTTCGATCCTTGCGGAGATGTCTCTCAGGACCAGACCATCGCTGCTGTAGCCGAACGACACGTGGTCGAGCTCGAGCGGGCCGACTCGCCCGACCGGCACGCCCCGATCGACGACGCGGGCGGACTCGTATCGGGCTCGTTCGGCATCGAGCGAGTCGAGGAACGGGACCGTTGCGCCGACCGTCGTGGCACTGATCTGCAACTGCTGGCCGTAACGCAGCGACCTGAACATGATCAGCGTCACTGCACCGATCGACTCGAGATCGCTACCCCCCCACGCCGCCACTGCGGCCAGTGCAGCAAGGAGCGCCATGTACGAGATACTGGTGTACGTCGTCGGGATGATTCGCCGGATGAAGCCCAGTCGCTCCTGAGCGACCTGATTCTCCTGGATGTTCGCGGCGATGAGCGCTCTGGCCTGGCGCTGGACGTTGAACACGTGCATCTCCATGCCGAGCTGCGAGGTCTGTCCGAGATTCGTTGCGAGGTCCATGACGGCGACCGCTGTGTGGGCGGCGGCGGTCCGCACCCGCCTTCGGAAGGGGAACACCATCGCGCCGATCAGAACGATGGTCAGCAACAGCACCAGCGCTGCCCCGGCGTCGATGAACACTGCAACGAGCAGCAAGGCGAAGAGGTTGCAGAAGGCGATCGTCGACTGGCTGACCGCGTTGATCAGTTCGGAGCCGGTCTGCGTGAACGTCGTCAGGAGCTCCTGAAGCCGGCCCGCCTTTTCGCCGTGCTGGGCGGACCATGACGCCTGGAGGAATGCGTCTGAGAGTTCGATGCGAATGTCAGCGACGACACGCGCGCTGAGGCGGGACGACTGCCATGCGGCGAGGAGCTGGAGCGCCGCCGAGGCGTAAACAGCAGCGAGGGCGAGGAGGATCGTCTGTCCTGAGGACAAGGAACCGAAGATCGGGAGATAGATGGAATCCGATCCGTCGGTGACGGCGAACGCGATCCGTGTGATCAGCGTGAGGACCGCCGCCTCCGTCAACCCGCCGAAGATGGACGTGAGCCCGAGCAACCCGATTGAACCGCGATGGCCCTTGAGCAACGACGGCAGACCAGCTGACCGCGAGTCGGCCAGCAACGCTGCTTCGGGGGTCGTCGTCGTTGTCATCTGCACCGGTTCCTACCCATGGTGAAACCGTGAGGGTACCGGTCGTCAGCGGCGTCGGCGCCAGATTCCGGCCCCGCTGGGGCGTCGCAGAGTCGTGCGTGTTGCCGCTGAGGGCATCGGTGGCGGTCGGGACGAGATGAATGCACACGGTGGTATCGGTCGAGCGGGCCGCGAACTGGAGTGCTCAGTGCTGCGGTGCGGTTAGAGTCGGCAGGTGATGGTGAGGCGGAGAGATCATCACCGGGCTCGGTGCGTCCTGGTCCACGACTTCTCGGGACACCCGTTCCAGGTCCAACTCGCGCGTCGGCTCGCGCTCAATGGCGAGCGGGTCGTGCATGCCTACTGCCCGTCGTTCCAAACCCCCCAGGGCGCTGTGGGTGGTTCGGAGGGGAGCTTCTCGAGCCGTCCGGTCGATCTCGGTCGTTCGTTCTCGAAGTATTCCAGCCTTCGGCGTTTCCGCGACGAGATCGCCTACGGGATCCGGTTGGGACGTCTGATCGTCGAGCTTCGACCCGATGTGGTCATTTCGGCGAACACGCCGCTGCTGGCGGCAGCGATCGTGCATCTGCTCCTCGCCGTCCTGCGAATCCCGGTCGTGTTCTGGCAGCAGGACGTCTACAGCGTTGCGCTCCAGCAACACCTGCGTACCCGGGCCCGTCCGATCGGACCGTTGCTCGGCAGGTGCTTCGTGTGGATCGAGCGCTGGCTGACACGGTCGAGTGATCACGTGGTCGCCATCAGCCATGATTTTTCGCCGATTCTGCGGGACTGGGGTGTGGCGTCCGATCGCATCACCGTGATCGAGAATTGGGCGCCGCTCGAAGAGGTCGAGGTCCGCTCTCGCCCGAACCAGTGGTCGCAACGACATGGCATCGGTGACGAGGTCGTCCTGCTGTATGCCGGCACGTTGGGGCTGAAGCACGACCCAGCGATGCTCCTCGCGCTCGCGCAGGCGTTCCGTGATCGTCCTGACGTCCGGGTCGTGGTGGCGTCCGAAGGCAAGGGCGCCGACTGGCTGCGCGAGCACGCCGACCCTGGTCAACTCGATCTGCTCCCGTTCCAGGACTACGTCGATCTCCCCGACATGCTGGGCTCGGGCGACGTGCTGCTCGTGCTGCTCGAACCCGACGCGGGTGTCTTCTCGGTGCCGTCGAAGGTGCTCACGTACCACTGCGCCGGTCGTGCGATTCTCGGCGCGCTGCCGCACGACAATCTCGCGGCACGAACGATCGGTGGAAACGGTTCCGGACTGGTCGTCGAGCCAGGCGACCGTGATGGCTTCGTGGAGGCTGCGACGAGGCTCGTCGACGATCCACAGCGTCGGGGGGCGATGGCCAGAGCAGCTCGTGACTACGCCGAGCGGACGTTCGACATCGATCGGATCGCCGGCGAGTTCGATCGGATCCTGCGCGACGTGTCGGACAGCCCACCTCCGACCGTGCCGACGGAGGCGGTGTGCTGATCTTGGCCCTCGGCGCGCTCGTGTTGTTGGGGCTGGTGCTCTGGTTCGTCTCGCTCGAGATCGCCGGTCGCCGCCACGGGATCTTCGTCGCGCTGGTCGTCGTCGTCCTCGTTGAAGCGGTCGTCGCCGGAGGAGGCGCCGACGTCCCGATCGGTATCCTGCGGCCGTCGTTCTTCGGGCAGGACTTCCGAGTGCCGGACGTGATCATTCTGGCCGCCATCGCGGCGCGCGTCGTCGTGGCTCCCTGGCGACGGATCGGTCCGCTGGCGATGGTGTGGATCCCGTTCATCGTGATCTATGCGACAGGTTCACTGACGGGCTTTCTCAACGACCTGCCCCCGATGGACGTGCTGTACCAGAGCAAGACGCTCTTCTACCTGGTCGGTGGCGCGGTGGTTGCCTCTGGCGCCGACCTTCGTCGTCTGGCCAACTCGGCGGGGACGTGTGCGCTCGTGCTCGCTCCGTTGGTGCCGCTCGCGCTGCTGCTGCGAACCTCTGGCACGGTCGTCTCCGTCGATCTGCCGCTCCAGCGATTGCCTCGGCTCGGCCTGCTCAGCACCGACACGATCACGATGCTGGTGGGCATCGGCGCCGGTGCCCTGCTCATCGAGACCGTTCGCGAACAGCCACGGCTGCGGGTCGTGATCGCATGTGTCGTGTTGATGTTGGGGCCGATGTCCGGGGCGCAGCGAGCCTCCTACATCAGCCTTGCTGTCGCCGTCGTCGTGCTCGCCTTCGTCGCTCTGGGATCGACGTGGCATCGGCGCTCGGCTGTCACCACCTCGCAGGTTGCCCTTGGTCTCGCAGCGTTGGCAGCCGTTGTCCTGTTCGGATTCGTGGTGACCAGATCGCCCGGTGTGCTGGTTTCATCCATCGAGGATGCGTTCGGCGGCGTCGGTAACGAACAGAGCGCGGACGCGCGAATATCACTTCAGGACGAGGCCCTCGAGAAGATCTCGGAGCATCCGTGGATCGGTTCCGGTGTCGGTACCCGAATCGTCGCGTCCGTCGAGAAGGGAGAGGTGAATGCGGCGGCACACAACATCGTGCTCGATCTCGCCCTCCGGGTCGGGTTGATCGGTTTGGCGTCTTTCGTGGTCGCTGTGGCGACGACGGCATGGTTCGGTGTGCGTGCCTGGCGTCTGCTCGTCAGCAACGGCTGCGCAGCGGTCGCGATGTCGGCTGTGATCATGATTGGAGCGGTGCTCGGCAAGGCGCTCGTCGAACCGGCGCTCGACAAGTACCGCCTCGCCGCCGTGACAGGCATCTCGCTCGGACTGATCGCCGTCGCGTACGAGCAGTTGCGGTCGTCGCCGCCCGACAAATCGCTGTCGGACGAGCGTTCGCGGGAGTCGAAGTCCAGTCCGACCGTCTCACGCGCCTTGTGGTCATGAGCCATCCGCAGGCCCGGTGGCTGTGGATCACCCCAGAGTTGACGACGTCACCGTCCACGGGAGCACTCGTCTACTCCCACTCGTTGATCGATGCCGTCGCCGGTCTCGGTCAGCACGTGACCGCCGTCGGACTCGGACGTCAGTCGGCGTCAGAGCTCAACGCGACGTCTGGAGCTGACGTCACCTGGATCCCTGTCGCCGACACCACTCGCTCGGCGGTGCGAACGCTGTTGTCACCACTTCCTCATGCCGCTGCGAAGACTGCGACCCGCATGTTGAGCGAACGCGTCCGGGAATTGCTCGACGAGCCGTGGGATGTCGTGGTGATCGATGGACTGCAGTCGGCATGGGCGACACGGCTGCTCTCGTCGCTTCCGTCCGGGCCCACGACGGTCTATGTCGCTCACAACCACGAGACGAGCATGCGATCGGAGATCGCGGCTGCCGAGCATTCGTTCGTTCGCCGCGCCGTACTCCGATACGACGTGCGTCGAACCGCGAGGCTCGAGTCCATGACAGTGAACAGTTGTGACGTCGTGTCAACGATCACCGACCTCGACCGGGAGCGGTTCGAGGCCGAGGCCGCGGACACGTCGTTCGTGGTGGTCGCACCCGGTTGGTCGGGCGTGCCCCGCTCGACCTGGCCGGCGATGCCGACCCGACCCCGTCGGGCCGGCATCTTGGGCAGCTTCGAGTGGCATGTCAAGCAGGAAGGTTTGCGGCGTTTCCTCACCGTGGCGGACCCTGCGTTCGCCTCGTCGGGATGCGAGCTCGTGATCGGTGGTCGCGTGCCCGAGGGGTTCCGCCACTCCATCGAGCCCCAGCTCCGGTCGACGCGCTTCGTCGGGTGGGTGGACAGCCCAGGGGCGTTCCTCGACTCGTGTCGCGTCGGCGTGATCTCCGAGTCGCTCGGAGGCGGTTTCAAGCTGAAGTCGCTCGACTACATCTTCAATCACGTGCCGCTCGCGTGCCTGACGCATTGTGCGGCCGGTCTCCCGCTGGTGGACGGAGAGAGCATGCTCGCAGCCGACGACGAGGCCGGTCTGGTCGCCCGGATCCTTGAGTCGATCGATGATGGGCCAGCGCTCGAGCGCATGGCTGAGCGAGCCCACCACGCTTGTGGTGCCGTGTTCGGGTGGCCGACCGCCGCTGCGCGTCTGGTGGCTGCAATCGATCAACGGCGTTAGTGTCCCGGTGATGACCGGCTTCTTCTTCTGCATCCCGCTCAAGAGCAAGCGTGTCGGCGACGACTGGGTGAGGGTCGAGCAGGTGCTCGACCGGACGTTGCACAGCATCTTCAACCAGACCGACGACAATTTCACGGTGTTTGTTGCCTGTCACGACGTTCCCGAGACCTCGTACTCAGACCGTCCGAACCTGCGGTTTCTGCAATTGGACCACCCGGTGCTGCGGGATCCCGAGCTGATGCGAGCCGATCGCAACCTCAAGATGCGGCGTTGCGCGGCGGAGGTGAGACGCGAGGGAGGTGGGTACATGTTCGGCGTGGACTACGACGACCTCGTGAGCAATCGGATCGTTCAGTTCGTCCGCAACGATCAGGACCCGCACGGCTACCTGCTGACGACCGGCTACGAGGGTGCAGCCGAGACCGGCACCGTGTGGTGCCTGCCCGCCGTCAACCGCCTCGGCCCTGCCTTTGACAAATGTTGTGGCACCTGCGCGATCTTCCGGTTCGCTCCGGAGGATCTCCCGGAGCGCCACGACGATGCCGGGCCGCACGTCTTCGACCGATTCTGTTCGAACCACGCGAAATGGGAGGAACGAAGCCTCGAACTGGGCCGCCCGCTGAGCGCGCTCCCGTTCCGTGGAGCCATCTACGTGGTCGACAGTGGCATGCAGATCTCCAGATGGTCGGGCAACCGCGGCCCGCGGATGCGTCTCAACGAGATGCTGGGTCGCAAGCGGCCGATGACCGCTGCCGAGCGATCCGAGTTCGGGTTGTTCGACGAAACTCGCTGATCGAGATGGCGGTCCGAGCTCAGCGCGTTGGCGTCCCTCGAGGTGAGCGGGCTACGGTCAACGCTCTCGAATCAGCGAAGTGATGAAGGGACCAGACATGAGAGACACGACTCGTTCCGAGCGCCGGCGCATCTCCCGAACCGCTCTCGCAGCCGCGCTTGTCGTGTCGACGACGGTTGCGGGATTGGCGGCGTGGCGCGTGGAGGCTGCACCGGGTCAAGCGGACACGACCTACGTGCCGGTTGCACCGTGTCGGCTGTTCGACTTCCGCCCGCCACCGGATCAGGTCGGCCCACGGCGCACGCCGCTCGGGCCTGGGCAGTCGGCGACGGTCTCGGTCCGCGGGTCCAATGGGAACTGCACGATTCCTTCGGACGCAACCGGGGTTGCGCTCAACGTCACTGCCGTCGGTGCCACGGCCGCAACCAACCTTCGGCTGTATCCGGCCAACCTCACGACGCCACCGTTGGTGTCGAACCTGAACGTGCCGGCGGCCGGGGCGCCACCGATTCCGAACAAGGTCGACGTGAAGCTCGACGCCAACGGCCGATTCAAGGTCTTCAACCAGTCTGGTTCGGTCTTCGTCCTGGCCGACGTCGTCGGCTACTACACCCCGAAGTCGCTGGTCGAGATCAATGAGCGCCTGCTGGCGCTCGAGGCCGGCGGTGGCACCGTGGGTCCTGCTGGTCCTGCTGGTCCTGCTGGTCCAGCCGGCGCAGATGGCGATGATGGTGCTGCTGGTCCTGCTGGTCCTGCCGGCCCTCCGGGAGGCTCCACCAACCGATTGACCGACGAGCAGATCGCCCTGTTGCAGTGGGGACAGGATCCAGGTCGGCGCGGCGTGATCGAGGTGGGCGTCCAGCCGACGCTCGTTGCCACGGACGGTTCGTCGATCTACGTGACCAACTTCGGTGACGATACGGTCTCGATTGTCGATCCGGCGACCAACACCGAGACAGCGGTGGTGCCCGTGGGGGACCAGCCGTTCGGGATCGCCTTCGACGGTACACGGATCTGGGTCTCCAACTTTGGTGACGGTACGATCACCCCGATCACAGCGGGCGTGGCGGGCGCCGCCGTCACAGTCGGAGCCTCGCCGGTTGGTCTGGCGTTCGACGGGACCAGCATCTGGGTTGCCAATTCCGGGAGTGGCACGATCTCCCAAGTCAACCCGGTCAGCGGAGACGTGCTCGACACGGTGGCTGTGGGCAGTAGCCCGGACTCGATCGCGTTCGATGGCGAGGAGCTTTACGTCACCAACTTCGCCTCGAACAACGTCAGCGTGGTCGACCCCGCGACGGGGACTGTTACGACGACGATACCGGTTGGAACAGCCCCTCGCGGAATCGCCTTCGACGGAACGCTGCTGTGGGTGGCGAACACCGCTGCCGGCACGGTGAGCCGGATCGACGCCGCCACCGACGCAATCGTTGGAACCGCCATCACGGTTTCCGGCGCCCGTGGCGTGGCCTACGATGGCAAGAACATCTACGTGAGTAGGTTCACGGGTGCTGCCGTGGCCGTGATCAGTCCCTTGACCGCCGGTGTCGCAGTGATCCCAGTCGGCACCGGGCCATTCGGGATCGCGTTCGACGGGACCAACATCTTCGTTGCGCTCCAAGGCGCGGGACGCCTCGAGAAGCTGACGCCGTTCTGACACCATGCTGTTGTGGGAGCGTCGAGGCCGCGACCACAACGGCATGGAAGGCCCTTACACTTCGGGGTATGGCGAGAGGCAAGGCGGGTCGGGTGTTGTTCACCGCGTCCGCGGTCGTGCTGTTCGGAGCGTGCAGCGGTGGTGACGGCGGCACCTCATCGTCGCCAATGTCGAGCGACACCGTGCTCGGCGGAGTGGTCGACAGCACCGACCTACCGATGAATCCGATCGACGCGCTCGATGGGAGCCCTGATCCAACGCCGCTCCCGGAACTTGCGGACCCGGCGGGTGGTTGTGAGCAGGACGCGGTCGAGGTCCCTGGAGGCTGGCCGTTCGTCGTCCCCGATGGCATCATCGTCACCGAGACGTCGGTGGAGCAACTGCGGTACCACGTGCTGGGGGTCACCACCGACGGCGAGCGATCGCTCGTCGATGCCCTCGACGTGACCTTCAATGGCTTCGACGCCGAGGAGACCGAGGCCATCCCGGGTTCCGATCTCCTCGTCCTGGAGCTCACGTCCGACACCGGTCGAGGCAGCATTGAGCTGATCGACCGCGATGATGACGGATGCTGGGCCATCCGGCTGGTGCTCGTGCTCAACGATTCGCCGGCGGAGTTGGTGCCTTCCGAGCCACCGGGAACCGTCGAAGATCCGCTGGACCCGCTCTCCGCGGTCGGTCGCGGCGAGGCGACCACCGGTCGTGGTACCTCGGCGCTGTTCGTGACCGTCTGCCAGTTCACGCCGCTACGAATCGATGCAGCCAGTTCGTCGGGCCAGCTGGAACTGCGTGGGTCAGGCGCCGATACCAGCGCCCGGTGGGTGCATCCCGACGGGGTGGAAGTGGTGGACGACGAGGCGCGTGTGCTCTCGTCGAGCCCGAGCTCGATCGCCGTTGCCTTCGTCGGCCCGACCCCCGACGGTCTGGAGTCGGTGATCGTGGACTTGCAGTGTGACGACAGTTGACGACCCTCCGGTGATCGCTGTACGAAGACCTCATCAAGAAGCCATCATGGTTGCCTCAAGGGTTGTGGTTTCGTCTCCCTGTCGGCGGACGATCAGTTAGCGTGACTCCGTACAGGCGGACAGAGGAGGTTCAGCAATGCGGATTCTGGTAGCAGGTGGCGGAGGGTTCATCGGGGGGCATCTCGCATCCTCGCTCCTCGCCGATGGTCACGACGTTCGTGTCGCTGACGTCAAGCCGATCGAAGGCTGGTGGCAGGTGCACCAAGGCGCCGAGAACCTGCCCGACACGGATCTGATGGATGCTGCGGCGTGCGAACGAGTCACGCGAGACGTCGATCACGTGTACAACCTCGCCGCTGACATGGGCGGCATGGGCTTCATCGAGAACAACAAAGCGGCGTGCATGTTGAGTGTGCTGATCAGCACGAACCTGCTCCGCTCGTCGGTCGACAACGATGTGCAGCGGCTGTTCTACGCGAGTTCGGCGTGCGTCTACGCGGCTGAACACCAGACCAACGCGGATGTCACGGCGCTCCGGGAGGCCGACGCGTATCCTGCCATGCCCGAGGACGGGTACGGCTGGGAGAAGTTGTTCAGCGAGCGGATGGCGCGCCACTTCATGGAGGATTTCCACATCGAGACACGCGTCGCCCGCTATCACAACGTCTATGGGCCGAACGGATCGTGGACCGGAGGGCGCGAGAAGGCGCCGGCCGCGCTGTGTCGCAAGGTGGCCGAATGCGTTGTCTCGGGGACGAATGAGGTCGAGGTGTGGGGCGATGGTGAGCAGACGCGGAGCTTCATGTTCGTCGACGACTGCGTCGAAGGCACCCGGCGTCTGATGGCTTCGGATGTCCGCGAGCCGATCAACATCGGCTCGTCCGAGCTCGTCTCGATCAACGGTCTCATCGACATCATCAGCGATATCGCTGGGGTGACCGTCACTCGGCGTCATGATCTGTCGGCGCCTCAGGGGGTTCGAGGCCGCAACAGCGACAACGCTCTCATTCTCGACCGGCTCGGTTGGGAGCCCACCACGTCGCTGCGCAACGGACTCGAGGTCACCTATCGCTGGGTCTTCGATCAGGTGCAACGCGCTGCAGCCGAGGCTGCGTAATCCGGCTCGGCACCCCCATGTCACCGGAGGACTACGTCCGCGTCCTGGTGGTCAGCCCGTCAACGCCTGTGTGGGGCGCTCAGATCGTGCTACTCGACCTCGCTGACGCGCTTCGTGACAGCGATGTGGAACTCACGCTGGGGAGCGTGGCGTCGTCGCCATTCGCCGTCGAGTGGAAGCGCCGCGGCCATGCGTTTCTCGAGGTCGACATCCCGTCGCGTGGCGGGCTTCGCCGCAGTGGGACCGAAGCGCGGCCGCGACCCTTCGAGTTCCTCCAACTCGGTGGCGACGTCGCTCGCCAGACCATTGCGGTGCGGCAAGTAGCGCGGGACTTCGACGTGGTCTTCTCGTCGGCACTCCGGTCCCATCTCTCTGTTGCGTTTGCCGGTCGTCTTGCCCGCGTACCCATCGTCCTCGACCTCGTCGACATGGTGCGCCCGGGGGTGGGTCAGCGGGTCCTGCGGACTGCGGCGCGGCTCGCCACACTCACGATCGCGAACTCGCGCGCAACAGCCGCCGCGCTCGGATCGGCAGGCCCGGTCACGGTGATTCATCCCGGAATCGATCTGGATCGTTTCGTCCCGGGTCCGACCAACGACGACCTCCGAGCGGAGTTGGCCCGCGGCCGACCCGGGCCGCTCGTCGGTGTCGCCGGACGCCTCGACGTACGCAAAGGCGTGCAGGTGTTGGTCGAGGCGATGACGCTGCTACGTGGCGATGTAGCGTCCGCTCAACTGGTCGTGGTCGGCGAGGCCGGCACAGGCCCGCAGGAGTTCGCCGACCGGCTGCGGGCTGACGCAGAACGAGTGCTCGGCGATCGGGTGAATTTCGTCGGCCGTCGAGCGGACATGCCCGAGATCATGCGCGCCCTGGACGTGCTCGTGGTGGCGTCCCGATCGGAACCGTTCGGTCTGACGGCTCTGGAAGCGCACGCGAGCCGAACGCCGGTCGTCGGGACCGACGCTGGCGGCCTCCCCGAGTTCGTCGAGCACGAGGTCACGGGGCTCCTGGTCCCGCCGTTCGAGCCGGAACCGCTCGCCCGCGCGATCGAGCGCATCTTCGTGGAGTCCGACCTGACCAAGGCCATGGTCGACGAGGCCGAGCGGCGCGCCAATCCAGCGCGGGGTGTCGCGACTCAACGCGAAGGAATCGCTCGGGCGTTGCGGGCTGTCGCGATGGGGGACCCCGTTGGCTGAGAGAGCGTTCCCGCGACGCCCTGGGGAGTGGGTCACCCATTCGACGCTGCGCGAGGTGTATTCGAGTTGGTGGATGACGTTGCGCATCGACGACGTCGAGCGGCCCGACGGCAGCCACACCGAACATGAAGTGGTCCTCGGACCCGACGCGGCCGGCATGGTCGTGGCCCACCCAGACCGGGGGGTGCTGATGATCTGGCGGCATCGTTTCATGCCGGACACGTGGGGATGGGAGATCCCCGGTGGTGCCGTCGATGACGGCGAAGTCGCAGAGCTCGCCGCGCGTCGAGAGTGCCTGGAGGAGACCGGATGGGAGCCCGTGGGCGACGTGTCCCACCTCAGTCGGCATCACCCCTCGGTCGGTCTGGTGCGCCAGACGTTCGACATCTATCTCGCGGGAGATGCTCGACTCGTCGGTCCGCCCGAGGACGCCAACGAGGCAGCTCGAATCGAGTGGCGGCCCTTCGAGGTGGTTGCCGCCGACCTTCGGGCCGGGGTCATCAGTGATGGCTTCTCGCAGCTCGCGGTCTCGCTCGCGCTCGGTGTGACCGGACGCGGAGCTCTGTTGGAACGATGATGATGCGCTATCACGACGGGAGATGCACATGAAGGTAGGAATCCTCGCCGGCGGTCTCGGCAGCCGGCTCTCCGAGGAGACGACGGTCAAGCCCAAGCCGATGGTGGAGGTGGGCGACTACCCCATCCTCTGGCACATCATGAAGTACTACGCCCAGTTCGGGCATCGCGACTTCGCCGTCGCTCTCGGGTACAAGGGCGAGTACATCAAGCGTTGGTTCGCCGATCGAGCAACCTTGGGCGGTGACCTGCGGATCGCCACGGCGACCGGAGAGGTCACCTCGTCGGGTCCGACCGGTGAGGAGGACTGGACTGTCGACCTCGTCGAGACGGGCCGCTCGACGAATACCGGCGGACGTATCAAGCGGCTCGTGCCCTACCTGGGTAACGAGACGTTCATGATCACGTGGGGTGACGGGGTCTCGACGGTCGATCTCGACGAGCTGGTGGCGTTCCACAGGCGACACGGCAAGATCTGCACCCTCACTGCCGTTCACCCTCCGGCGAGGTACGGTCATCTGGAGATCGACGGCGACCAGATCACCGAGTTCACGGAGAAGCCGCAAGCGGCGGAAGGGTGGATCAACGGTGCGTTCTTCGTGATGGAGCCCGAGATCGCCGATTACATCGACGGAGACGACACGCTGTTCGAGCGCGAGCCGCTCGAACGGCTCGCTGCCGAGGGACAACTGATGGCCTACAAGCACTCCGATTTCTGGGCGTGCATGGACACGATGCGTGACAAGGTCATGCTCGAACGAATGTGGGAAAACGGGGATGCCCCGTGGAAGGTGTGGCCATGAAGGTGCTCGTGACAGGACATGACGGATACATCGGCACGGTGCTCGTGCCGATGCTGCAAGAACGCGGCCATGAAGTTGTCGGGCTCGACAGCATGTTGTTCGAGGACTGTGTGTTCGGCACCCGGCTCGCCCGCCCCGATGTCGAGCTTCGTCTCGACGTGCGCGACGTCGAACCGCAGCATCTCGGCGGGATCGATGCGGTCATCCACCTCGCGGGCATGAGCAATGATCCTGCCGGGGATCTCAATCCCGACGCCACGTACGAGGTCAACCACCGGGCATCGACCCGGCTGGCGCAGATCGCGAAGGACTCAGGTGTCGAACGATTCCTCTTCTCGTCGTCGTGTTCGACTTACGGGGCCCATGGTGACGACTGGCTCGACGAAGGAGCCGAGTTCCTCCCGGTGACGCCGTACGGCGAGTCGAAGGTCTTCGTCGAGCAGGACCTCCACGAACTCGCCGACGACCGTTTCACCCCGACCTACCTGCGCAACGCCACGGCCTACGGTGTCTCGGAACGTCTGCGAGGAGACCTGGTCGTCAACAACCTCACCGGGTTCGCGGTCACGACCGGCAAGGTGTTCCTGAAGAGCGACGGATCGTCGTGGCGCCCGCTCGTGCACATCGAGGACATCGCACGTGCCTTCTGCGTGTTGATGGAAGCCGATCGGTCGCTCGTCCACGACGAGGCCTTCAACGTCGGCCACACCGACGAGAACTACCGCATCAGCGACGTCGCCGAGATCGTCGGTGAGGTCACCGGGGCGAAGGTGACGATGTCGGACGAAGCGTTCAACGATCTGCGGAACTACCGCGTGAACTGCGACAAGCTGTGCACTCGGTTCCCGGAGGCGACGCCTCGCTGGACGGTTCGACGCGGCGCCGAATCGCTTCGCGAGGCGATGGTGGCGAACGGTCTGACCATCGACGATCTCGAAGGGGCCCGCTTCATGCGGCTCCGACATCTCCAGCAGTCGATGACCGATGGCCGCCTCACGGGCGATCTGCATTGGGTCGGAGGGGTACCCGCGTGAGTCGGATCACCACTTGCCGTGGCTGCGGGTCGGCCGAGATCGAGACGTTCCTCGACCTCGGGGAGACTCCGCTCGCGGACGCCTTGGTCACGGCCGAGCTCGTCGACCACCCCGAACGCGAACAGCGCTTTGCGCTCGCTGTGGCGTTCTGTCCAGCGTGCTCGCTCGTCCAGATCACCGAAGACGTCGACCGTGAGGTGTTGTTCGTCGACAACTATCTCTACTTCTCGTCGTTCTCCGACCATCTACTCCAGCACAGCCGCGATCACGTGCTCGGGCTCGTCGAGGCCCGCCGGCTCGGCCCCGACTCGCTTGCGGTCGAGATCGCCAGCAACGACGGCTACCTGCTCAAGAACTTCGTCGATGCCGGTGTGCCGTGCGTCGGGTTCGACCCGGCTCCCGATCAGGCCGCCGCCGCGCGTGCTATCGGGGTCGAGACGATCGAGGAGTTCTTCGGCTTCGAGGCTGCCTGCGACCTGCGGGCGAAGCGCGGTCCCGCCGACGTGATCGTGGCGAACAACGTGATGGCCCACATTCCCGATCCGAACGACTTCGTCGCGGGCCTGGCTCATCTCCTCGCTGACGACGGCTTGATCACGGTGGAGAACCCCAGCGTCTGGGACCTGATCGACCGCTGCGCGTTCGACACGGTCTACCACGAGCACTTCTTCTATCACTCGTGTCTGTCGGTGAAGAACCTCGCCGAACGCCATGGTCTGCACCTCAACCACGTCGAGTACTTCCCCGACCTGCACGGCGGCACCAACCGCTGGCACCTCGGACATCATGACGAACCGAGTGACCACGTTCTCACACGGATCGAGGCCGAACGTGAGGCCGGTCTCGATCGGTTCTCGTTCTATGCAGGCTTCGGAGCGAAAGTCGACGAGCTGCGTTCCTCGTTGCTGGAGATGCTGCGCTCGTTGCGGGCCGAGGGGCGGACCATCGCGGCCTACGGCGCTGCGGCCAAGGGGGCGACCATGCTGAACGCCACCGGGATCGGCACCGATCTCGTTGCGTATGTCGTCGACCGCAACGTCCACAAGCACGGCCGTTTCATGCCTGGTACCCACCAGCTCATCGTGGGCCCTGAGGTACTCGTCGAGGACCCGCCCGACGTCCTCCTGCTGCTCGCTTGGAACTTCGCCGCCGAGATCATGCAGCAGCAGGCCGACTACGCCGCTGCAGGCGGCCGCTTCCTCGTTCCCGTCCCCGTCCCGGAGCTGATCTGACCATGCCGAACAATGTTCCGTCCCGCTCCCCGCTCCCGCGTGGTGGCTCGACCACCGATGCACCCATCGACCGGCCGTGCCCTGCATGTGGTGCGACGACGCTCAGGGTGTTCTTCGAGGAGGGTCAGGTTCCGACCAACAGCTGTCTCCTTCTCGACGATCCGACCGAAGCGAGCGAGTTCCCTCGCGGGGAACTCCGGATCGCGTTCTGTGACACCTGCGGGTTCGTGACCAACACGGCGTTCGTTCCCGGCCAGGCCGAGTACTCCCAGCGCTACGAGGAGACGCAGGGGTTCTCGGCAACGTTCATGGAGTTCGCCGCCGAGCTCGCTGCTCGGTGGGTGGACGACTACGACCTGCGCGACCGGACGGTGTTGGAGATCGGTTGCGGCAAGGGCGAGTTCCTCATCGAGATGGCCAAAGCCGGTGCGGGCCACTGCATCGGGATCGATCCGGGTGTCCACCCCGAACGTATCGACGACCCGGCGGCCGCTGGTATCGAATGGATCGTCGACTTCTACGACGAGCGCTACACGCATCTCGATGCCGACGTCGTGATCTGTCGGCACACGTTGGAACACATCCCGAACGTGGCGGAGTTCATGTCGACGATCCGGCGCTCGATCGGCGATCGCCCCGACACGGTCGTGCTGTTCGAGCTGCCCGACGTGCAACGAGTGCTCGACGAGGTGGCGTTCTGGGACATCTACTACGAGCACTGCTCGTACTTCTCGCTCGGCTCGCTCGCCCGCCTGTTCCGGCGGACCGGTTTCGAGGTGGTCGAGTTGTCGCTCGAGTACGACGATCAGTACCTGCTGATCGCCGCGCGACCCTCCACCGTTCCCGCGGCCGGCGAGCCGCTCGCCGAGGAGGCCGACCTCGATCGGATGCGGGCCGGTGTCGACCACTTTCGTGCGGGCTACGACGACCTCGTCGGCGGCTGGCGCGAGCGCATCGCTCGACTGGCCGACGAGGGTGGCCGCGCCGTCATCTGGGGGTCAGGTTCGAAAGGGGTGTCGTTCATCTCCAACCTGGCGTTGGGTGACGAGCTGGCCGCCGCGGTCGACATCAATCCCCACAAGTGGGGCAAGTACATGGTCGGGTCGCAGCACGAGATCGTGTCGCCCGAGGCGTTGCGGAAGATCGCCCCCGATCTGGTCGTTGCGATGAACCCGATCTATGTCGACGAGATCGCCGCGACGCTCGCCGATGTAGGTGTGACGACCGATCTCGAGGCGCTCTGACGATGTCGGCGGTGAGCGGCGAGCCGACCGTTCGGGACGGTGCCCCGGCAGCCGCCTGTCCGGTGTGCGCGAGTGATCGCGCGCACGACGTGGTGTCACTCCCTGAGCTGCCGGTGCTGATCAATGCGCAGGTGTCGGTGGACGACGCCAAGCGGGTTCCACGCGGTCACATCGATCTCGTCGTGTGCGCGGCCTGCGCGCACCTCTACAACCGGTCCTTCGACGAATCCCTGCTCGACTACGACGCCACGTACGAGAACACACTGCACTTCTCCGCCAGTTTTCGCGCCTACGCCGACTGGCTGCGCGACCGGCTGATCGCAGATCACGACCTCGTCGGCACACCCGTCGCCGAACTTGGATCTGGTCCTGGTCACTTCCTGTCGATGTTGTGTGACGCTGGTGTGGTCGCCGGGTACGGATTCGATCCGAGCTACGACGCGGCGCGGCTGGGCGCCCCGACGCATGCCCGTGTCCAATTGTCCACCGAGCTCTACCCGCAGGGCGGGGCGCTACAGGTCCGGCTGGCGTTCTCCCAGCACGTGCTCGAACACCTCGACGACCCGGTGTCGGCGCTCGAGGACCTGCGGGCGTCGGTGGTCGCCGAGGACGGCATCGTGTACTCCGAAGTCCCGAACGGGGACCTCATGATTCGTGACTGCACACTCTGGGATCTCATCTACGAGCACCGGTCGTACTTCGTCGAGACGTCACTGCGCGAGGCCCACCGCCGCGCCAGGTTGACCGTGACCGCGTTGGGGACGGCGTTCGACGAGCAGTTTCTCTGGGCCGAAGGACGAGCGGCTGCTGTCGAAGTCGACACCGCTGCGCGGGATACTGCCGCGGACGATCGGGTCGCGCTGACGGTGGAACGCGCTCGCGAATTCGGACGACGCGCCGACCTCCGGATCGACGAGGCACGCGCGGAGCTGTCGGGGTTCACCGAGCGCGGTCCGGTGGTGCTGTGGGGTTCGGGCTCGAAGGGCATGACCTGGCTGAACCTGGTGGCGAGTGATCGCGATGTGACCGTTGTGGACATCAATCCGCGCAAGACCGGCTGGGGTGTCCCCGGGACGGGTCATCGGATCGATGCCCCGGACGTGTTGTCCGGCACGCGACCGGCTGTGGTGCTGCTCGCGAACCCGGCGTACCGCGACGAGGTGTCGTCGCAACTCGGGGCGCTCGGGGTCGAGGCCGACATCGCGTCGCTCTGGGGTGAGGATCGTTGAGCCCGCCGCCGGACTTCTTCGTGATCGGTGCCTACCGCAGCGGTACCACTGCGCTGCACCGTCTGCTCGGTCAGCACCCGGAGATCTTCGTGCCGACGGTGAAGGAACCGAACTTCTATGCCGTCGTCGACAACCCGTCTGCCACCCCTGAGTTGCTCAGGCGATCCGTGACGGAGCGGAGCCAGTACGAGGCGCTCTACCGAGGTGCAGGACGTGATCAGCGTCGTGGTGACCTCTCGCCGGAGTATCTCCGCAACGAGGCTGCACCCGGCGCGATCCACCGAGAGCACCCCGAAGCCAGCTTGATCGCCATGTTGCGCAATCCGGTGGAGCGGGCCTGGTCGGACTTCCTGATGCACCGTCGCGACGGCACGGAACGCTGTGACGACTTCGCCATGGCACTTGCGGAGCAACCGCAGCGCATCGACGGTCACGACCTTCGTGCGCCGTATTACCTCGATGGCGGGCTCTACCACCAGCAGCTCCAGCGGTACCTCACCTTCTTCCGAGAGGAGCAGCTGCTCGTGGTCTTGTATCAGGACTTCCGGGCAGACCGGTCCGCAGTGCTCCGGTCGATCTTCCGGCACCTGGGCGTGGACGAGCAAGTGGAGGTGACATCAGAGGACGGCGTGAATGCGTCCGGGCTCCCGGCGAATCGCACCGCTGCGGCTGTGCTTCGGGTCAAGTCTGCCATGCGTCCGATGCTCGGTGCGGGGGTTGTCGAACGATTGCGGCCAGCCTGGGATTCGTTCCTCGGCCGCTCCCTGGTCAAGCCCGAACTGCTCGAGACCGACCGGCGGGCGCTCGTCGAGTATTACCGGCGTGACGTCGAGCAGTTGAGTGGATATCTCGGCCGCGATCTCTCGGGCTGGTTGGGCACCGGTGTCGATGGTGCGGGTTGAACCCACACCATCGACACCGGCACGGACCTGGGAGTGCCGGTCAGGCCCCCGGGGTGGCGGTGGCCGAGGCCCAGTCTCGCCACGTCGGGTGAACGTACTTGCGAACCTGGACTTCGTAGTTTCGGCCGTTGACCAGTCCGGTGATCGTGCGTCCATCCGACACCTCGCCCGGGAACCAGATCCACGTCGATGAACCGGTGGGGCGGTAGCGGAGTTGGAATCGCTTTGCCACGGGATCGCTCCAGGAGACTGCGAGCGACCGGTCCCGAGGTGTGACGGTGAAGCTGGTTCCTGGTGCGGGAGGCTGTGTGGTCGAAGGAGGCTGTGTGGTCGAAGGAGGCTGCGTGGTCGAGGGAGGAATGGTGGTCGATGAACCTCCGCCTCCGCCTCCGCCCCCGGTCCCGCAGAGCGGGGTGTTCCAGTCCGATGGGCACGCAAGCTCCTTCCCCTTGGCCACGAAGATCAGCTCAGAGCTCATGGTGATCGGAATATGCGGGCTGAGTGCGTCCAGCCCGCCCGGGTAACACGCCGCGCCGCATCGGCTGGCGAGGAGCAACGCGCCTGACGTGCCCGGGTTCTTGATCATGATCCGGCCTCGGGAGGCTTCCTGTGACCAGTCGTACACGCCGTTCTTCTTCCACCATGTTCGGGGGGTGCCGAGATCGATGTACAGCGTGCCGGTACCGGTGAAGGTGACGTTGTTCGTGGCCGCGCACGTCTCGTACTTGTTCCTGGTGGACCCTTCGTCGCGCCAGAAGCACACGGCCGGCTGCACTTGCTTGTTGGACGGCTTGGACGTCACGGTGATCTTGATGTAGGCCTTGCCGTCGGTGAACCTGGTCGTCGTGGTCAGCTCGGGCTGCCAGTACTCCGACGCGGTCTGTTGGAGACCGCTGGCCTTCCAGACACTGACCTGCTGGGGGTCTGAGCTGGCACCTGTCTGCGTGGCCAGCACGGGTACGACCAGAGCGCTCGAGGCGAGCGCTAGACCGAGCGTGAGTTTGCGGATCATGGAATTGGAACCTCCGTTGGGGGGGGTGCAGTGGGGAGTGATCGGCCGGTCGCTGTCGATACTTGAGCCCGCCATCCCAACCTTGACCGGATCTTCGGCGTCGGTGGTCCGACACGACTCCGTGATTCTTACGGATTCATGACGAGAACTCAACCCCTGGCTGGATTCTGCGGTACCTCTGTCAGAAGCAACAGCGTTGCTGCCGAGGTTCGGCAGACGTACGAGCCTCGGGACGGTCTGCTACCTTGCGGCGTCGTGCAGTTCGTGTCGAGGTGTCAGAGCGGGCGGAACGCGCCGTCACAACGCGTCTGACATGGAGAGCCCAACGTTGGTCATCTGCATCGTCACGTTTCGGCGACCAGACGGACTCGGGCGGTTGCTCGAACGGTTGCACGTCCTGGACACCAGCGGCATCACCGTCGAGCTGGTCGTCGTCGACAATGACCAGCAGGGTGTGGCAACAACCGTCGTGGAGGCGTCGGGGCTGACATCCCGCTGGGCGGTCACGGTCGACGTGGAGCCCCAGCGAGGGATCTCACACGCCCGCAACCGTGCGCTGGCGCTGGCGTTGTCCCGTCGGCCCGATTGGATCGCCTGGATCGATGACGACGAGGCGCCGCGATCGGACTGGCTTGCCAGGCTGCTCGAGACCCAGGAGCGCACCGATGCTGACGTCGTCATCGGTCCGTCCTCGCCGATCTACGAGCCTGGCGGCAAGGCCATCGCCGTCGACTGTGGTGCGTTCGAAGCGCCCAGTTTTGTCACTGGACAGACCATCCGGGCCTATCGCGCCCGCACCTCAGGGGTCATCGTGCGTGCGTCGGTCGTTCCCCCGGAAGGATTCGACGAGTCGCTCTCGCTGACCGGTGGGGAGGATCTGCTGCACTTCACGCTCATCGAACGCCGGGGCGGCCGGATCGTGTGGGACGCCGACGCGATCGTCGATGAATGGATTCCAGCGTCGAGGCAGACGCCGGCTTGGCTGCTCCGTCGGTGGTTCCGCGTTGGCGTCACGCGCAGCCTGGTGATGCTGTTGCTGGATCAGCCGGCATGGCCGCGCCGCATCCGGCGCATGGCCGCAGGCGCATGGTTGGCTGGAAAGGGACTCGTACTCGCGCTCATGGCTGTCCCCCGTGGTGCCGATGTGTCTCTTGCGGCGCTTCGGCTGACGATGGTCGGCATCGGTTCGGCGGTCGGAGCGTTCGGCGTGCACTACCGGGAGTACCGCACCGTTCATGGACGATGATCGACGAGGAGGCGGCGCAGATGTCGACAAATGAGTCACACAGGCCCGTTGCCGGTCGGCTGCCGACCTGGATCACGATCGGCGCGATGAAGTCGGCGACGACGAGCTTGCACCGCTACCTCGCCGAGCATCCCGACATCGACGCGTCCGAACCCAAGGAACTCGACTTCTTCATCGAACCGCGATACAGCAGGCTCGGCATGGACTGGTACCGCAGCCAGTTCGCCGGGTCTGCGCTCGCTGCAGGTGAGTCGTCGGTGAACTACACCAAGTGCCACAAACACGCCGGCGTCGCTGCGCGGATGCATCACCATCTCCCCGATGTCCGCCTCGTTTACATGGTGCGCGATCCGTTCGAACGGATCGAATCGCACTGGGTCCATGCGGTCGGCGAGGGTAAGTTGCGCGGGGATCTCTCCGATGCCCTCGCCGATCTCGAACGCAGCAGTCTCGTGCAGACCTCGCGGTACTGGACCCAGCTGTCGTGTTTCCTCGAGTTCTACGATCCGGCTCAGATCCTGGTCGTGTCATACGAGGAGTTCGCCACGGATGCGCAGCGTGTGCTGCGTGACGTGCTCTCGTTCATCGGTGTCGATCCTGGTTTCGAGCACCCGAAGATCGGGCGGCGCATCCACGACAGCAGCCGCAAGCGGCGGCCGCTGCGCTGGGCAATCCCCATCTGGGGTGACCCGGTGAAACACCCCCGCTATCGGCGCTACGTCCGCCGAATCGTCGGTCGGCCGATCGAACCGCCCGAGTGGACGCCGCTGGATCGGGCCCGCGTGCGCGAGTACCTCGAGCCCGAAGTGGAGGCGATCCGAGAGTTCAGCGGGCTGGAGCTGGTGGAGTGGTCGATGTGACGTGGACGGCGACCGACGTGGTGCACCGCCCCCGGGTGTCGATCGGCCTGCCCGTCTTCAACGGCGAGCGGTTTCTCGAGCAGTCGATAGACAGCGTGTTGTCACAGACGTTCCTCGACTTCGAGCTCATCGTGTCCGACAACGCCTCGACCGACTCGACGCCCGAGATCCTCGAGCGCGCGGCGGCTCGAGATGAGCGGGTCGTCGTGCTGCGCAATGAGGTCAATCAGGGTGCCGCACGCAACTACAACCTCGTGTTCGAACGTGCGCAGGGTGAATACTTCCGCTGGCACGCCCATGACGACCTCATGGAACCACAGCTGATCGAACGATTGGTCGATCGACTCGATGCCGAACCTCACAGCGTGCTCGCCCACAGCTGGACCCGATTCGTCGATGACGCAGGAGCGACCATGAAGGTCTACGAGGACGATCTGCACGCAGCGTCATCCGGTGCATCTCATCGGCTGACCGAGGTCGTGCGTCGCCTGACGTACTGCAACGCCGTGTTCGGGCTCATGCGGCGAGATGTCCTGGCTCGAACGGCGCTGATTGCGCCCTTTCCGGGATCGGACGTCTCGCTCCTCTACGAGTTGGCCGTGGCCGGCCGGTTCAGTGTCGTCCCGGAACCACTCTTCGTGCGCCGGCCAGGCCAGTCGTTGGTGGCGAACCCTTCCAACCGGAGTCTTGCGCAGTGGTTCGGGCCTGCCGCGCGGGGCGTGCGCTTTCCTGCCTTCTGGCTGTGGTGGGCGACCGTGGGTGCCATCATGCGGAGTCGACATCCGCCTGCCGAGCGGGTTGCCGTGCTCGCCACGTTCAACGTCGCGTGGCCAGCTGTTCGTGTGCGCCGGTGGCTGCGGCATCAGGTTCGGGTCGTGCGCGGCGGGCGATCGTGACGGCGACAGGTGGTGCGGGGGCGGGTGCCGTTCTCGTGACGGGGTCCCACCGGTCGGGCACGACGTGGGTGGGGCGTTTGCTCGCGTCGGCCGATCGTCTGCACTACGTCCAAGAACCGTTCAACATCGTGGAGATGCAGCGGTGGATGGTGCCCCGGCCTTCCCATCAGTTTCTCTACGTCGATGCCACCAACGCCGAGGAGTGGCGTCATCCCGTGGAGCAGGTCCTCGCGTTGCGCTATCCGTTGGTTCACAACCTGACGGCGAGGCCGTCGATGCGTGAGGCTCGGCGTATGGTCCGCCTCGCCCGTGACGCGGCGCACGCGCGTCGACGTGGCGCGTCTGCGTTGGTCAAGGATCCGATCGCCGTGTTCTCGACGTCATGGCTGGTTCGGGAGTTCGATGTCACTGCGGTCGTCTTGGTGCGCGATCCGGTTGCCTTCGTCGGGTCGCTGGTGGCGCGTGACTGGGGGTTCGATTTCCGCCACTGGCTCGAACAGCCGCGCCTCATGGTCGACTGCCTGGCGGGCGTCGACGCCGACGTCCGGCGATTGGTGGAACGCCCCTCCGATGACCTGGTCGAGCAGGGCATCGTGATGTGGAACGGGATCTACGGGTTCGTCGACGCGATGCGGGACGTCGATCCCCGGATCATGGTCGTCAGTTACGAGCGCCTCGCGATGAACCCTCAGGTCGAGGTCGAGGGTTTGTACGACCGTCTCGGCTTGAAGTTCGGGCCCACACAGGCATCGACCGTGAAGCGGTTGTCGTCCGCAGCATCCGAACCGGTGGACGCCATCGACGTCCGCCGCGACAGTCGTCGGGCGCTGTCCACGTGGGCGGAGCGCCTGGGCGCCGACGACGTCGCTCGCGTGCGGCGCGAGACGGACTCGCTCTGGGAGCGCTTCGCTGACATCGTGTGACCAGCCGCAGCCCGAACGGCTTCGCGTCCGGCGGGGCGACGGTCACGAACGGCGCGAGAGCGAACGCAGATGGTGAATTCGGAGCGATCTGGGGCTGAATTCACCCTCGAAATCTGACCCCTTCTTGATCCTTGGTGCCCGCGGTAGACACCGGTGGTGGCCGTGCCTAACATGGGCTCGTCGGCCTGGCGGGGCTCGAGCGAACGGAGCTCCGTCACAGTGAAATGAGCGGGTGCGCGGAGATGACCAACAACAGAACTCGGAGTGCCGGTTTCGGGCTCGTGCTCGCAGTGGCGCTCCTGGTCGGCGGAGTGATGGTGTCCACCCCGGCACCCGTTCAGGCTGGGGTGTACTTCAACGACACCGAGTACACGTACAAGGAGTACTGGGCCAGCCACGCGTCCTACACCGCTGGCTGCGACAGTGATGCCACCGCAGGCGGATCCTGGTACGCCGAGCCGGCAGGCTGCGCGAAGTCGATCGAACTCGACATTCCCGACAACGTGAGCGGTGCGATTGCCGCGGTGATCTATGTCGACCTCTGGCGCAACCGGGCCAACCGGTCGGCTCGGTTCACGATCAACGGCGGCCCTCAGATCGTGCCGAACGTGGGCGACAACTTCAGCCGAACCCCGTTCACGGCGACTGTCCCACTGGAGCAGCTGCGGACGGGAACCAACGTCCTTCGGTTCCAGGAGGCCACAGGCGCCTACCACGTTCACGACGTGATGGTCCGGGTGTACTACGACGCATCGAATCCGATCGTGTCGAGTGGCGATGTCACCCCTCCGACCGGACAACTGACGTCGGTCGGGGTGCCTGGTCAGCCGGCACTCAGTCCGAACGTCGGTGGGGTCCTGCAGGTCGACGGCAACCAGGTGGTGCTGGCCGCTACTGCCACCGATGCCGCGTACGTCGAATTCCATGCGTACTACGACGGTTTCGACGAGGACAACGACGGCGTCACCCGCGATTGGCACAACTTCTTGCGCAACAACTACGGGCCGGGCGGTGTCTCGCAGCGGCCCAACGGGGCCACGATCGGTCACATCGGGACGGACTCGACTCCTCCCTACAGCGTGACCTGGAACATCCCCGACGTGGTCAGCCAGAGCGGCGTGCGGTTCAAGATTCGTGTCGTCGACGCCAACGGTAACGTCGTCGAAGCCCCAGGCGGCGCCTCTGCAGACTTCACCCTGCAGCGTTCCTACAGTGTCGAGGCCTTCACGATCAGCAACTTCGAGGATCGAGCGCTCTACTTCGATCGAACGTTCCCGCAGATCGCCCGTGACACCATCGAGCTCCCGGCGGACTACAACGGCGCCGATCGGGCGTACCTGCTCGGTAACTATTGGGAGAGCCCGGACATCTCGATCAACGACACGACACCATTCCCCGCGTTCGTCGGGACCGAGGACAAGTGGGACACGTCCTTCCGTCCGATCGATCCTGCGGTGCTCGAACCGGGCACCAACACGATCCAGTGGACGTATCAGCCCCCCGGCTTCGGGGCGATGGTCGAAGGGCCGGGCCCGATGATCGTGATTCACCGCTCCCCGCCGACGGGTGTCCCCGTGATCACAAGACAGCCCCAGGACGTGTTCATCCGGCCGGGTCTGTCAGCAACGTTCTCGGCTGGAGCGAGTGGGCAGGGACCGCTGGCGTTCCAGTGGCTCCTCGACGGTCAGCCGGTGCCCGGCGCCAACAGCTCGAAGTTCACGACGCCGGCACTGGTCGCCGGGGACAACGGCTCGAAGTACAGCGTGCGGGTCTCCAATACCGCTGGCAGCGTGATCAGCGACGAGGCCACCGTCTACGTCACGACCACCGTGGACGACAACGCCCCTTGGTGGGACGAGACCTTCGACTTCCGCGTTCCTCTGACGGTCGGCCCGGATCCGGTTGCGCGCACCGGGAAGGTCGTCAACCAACAGCTCAACTTCACCTCGCTGATGGCGTCGGCTGGAGCCGGCGGCCCCGGCTTCGACCCTGACTCGATCCGTGTGGTCGAGGTCGATGCTGCCGGTGTCGTGATCGATGACACGGTCCCTCACCAGTTCGACCCCGCCACCACCTACAACGCAGACACGAACGCCACGGGCACGTTGCTGTGGCAGTTGGAGGGATCGACGGCGGCTGGTCAGTCTCGCGTCTACTACGCCTACTTCGACAAGGCGGCCAAAGGGCTCGATCCACGCTCCTTCGCTGATCAGGTCTCGGTGACGACATCGACGGACGAGGGTTTCGAGGCACTGCGGTTCGATCTTTCCGATGGCAGCGCCTGGTACTTCCACACGACTGCCGGAGGCGGGTTCTCGTCGATCGTGGACGCCGGGGGCCGTGATTGGCTCAACTGGACGTCGGCGACGGGGTCCCTGGGCGACTTCCGCGGGTTCCCCAACGCCGCGAAGCCGCCTGCCAAGTACTTCCACCCTGGCCGTCCGGGTACGACCACGACGACCGTGTTGCACGAGGGTCCACTCCGAATCACGTTCGAGTCCCGGGCTGTCGACAATTCGTGGGTGGCGGTCTGGAACATGTACCCGACGCACACGGATCTCGAGATGCGGCGAACGGCATCGGACTTCTGGGTGCTGTACGAGGGCACACCCGGCGGCACATTCGACGCCGGTGACTTCATTCGCCGCTCCGATGGTGTCCAGGTGCCATCCGATGGCACCTTCGAGCTCGACCTGCCGGGCGAGGAGTGGATGTACGCGGCCGATCCCGCCGTCGGCGCGAGCTTCTTCCTCGCCCAGCACGAAGATGATGGCTCAGTCGACTCCTACCGGCAGCTGGACGGTCGGATGACGGTGCTCGGTTTGGGTCGTGGCGGATCGAGCCTCAACTTCCCATACCTTCCGCGGCAGACCGGAGGCTCGCCGCAGACGTTCTCGGCCGGCCTGCTCGGCACCGTCGACCCAACCACTGCCCGGGCCGACATTCTCGGTGCGTACCGAGCGCCGATCGTGACGGTGGGATCGAGTTCGTTCAACGGCAGCTCCGGTGTCGGCCCGGCGAGCGATGACTTCAATAGTCCAAGCCTGAATGCAGTTTGGCGCACAGAGGATCCGGTTGGTGGCGCTACGTTCGCCATGTCGGGCACGACGCTCGACATCGCCATGCCAGACGGCCCGATCCGTGACCTGTGGACGGGTCGGGACACCGCTCCGCGCGTCGTCCAGGACGTCGCGGACACCGATTTCGACGTGGCCGTGGGCTTCACGTCGGTGCCGGATCAGCAAGGCCAGGGCCAGGGCATGTTGTTCTGGCAGGACGAACGGAACTGGGTCCGCTCGGCCATCACCTACGCAAACAGCAAGGTGAACGTCGACGTCTATCGCATGGAGGACGGCACCGCCCGCAGGGTCTTCCGCAAGAGTCTGGGTGGTGTCCCCCAGCGATATCTCCGCACGGTGAGATCGGGCGACAGTTGGACGTTCCAGCGTTCGTGGAACGGTTCCTCGTGGTTCCCGGCTGGATCGTTCACCATCCCCCTCGAACTGCGCCAGGTCGGCTTGTACGCAACCACCTTCGCGTCGGGCAGCGCGCCTGCGTTCACGGCCCGGGTGGACTATTTTGACAGTGCGACGTCACCGATTCCGCCGAACCCGGGTCCGACGATCAGCGGCGTCGTCGTCGACGCCTCGGCGCGTGACGCGACCGTCACGTGGCAGACCAACGAGCCGGCCTCGGGTGTGCTCCGGCACGGGCCGACCGTCGAGCTCGTGTCGACGACCGCAGGAGCCACCGCGGCGACCGCGCACTCCATCTCGATCGGTTTCCTGGCGTGCGGCCAGCGCCACTACGTGCGCCCAGAGTCGAGTACCGCGGCCGGTACCACGGTGGGGCAGATGGTCGAGTTCGTCACCGAACCCTGCACACCGATCGTCTCGGACGATTTCAGCTCCGGTCAGCTCGGGTCCCACTGGAACGTGGTCGATCCTGTCGGCGACGCCGTGGTGACCGTCACCGACACCAACACCCTCGTGTCGCTTCCGGCCGGCAGCGACCACAATCTCTTCGCGGGTGCAAACCGGGCGCTGAGGCTCCGTCAAGCCGGTCCACTCGGGAATTTCGGCGTCGAGGCCAAGTTCGAGTCGGTCCTCACCACGCGTTTTCAGATGCAGGGCATCGTCGTCGAGGAAAGCGACGACACGTTCCTGCGTTTCGAGGTGCACCATGACGGTGCCGCCGTGAAGGCCTATGTCGCAAGCGTCATCGCGGGCGTCGCCGCAGTGCGCCACTATGGCGACCTGCCGGCGTCAGCGGAGCACTACCTGCGAGTGCAGCGCTCCGGCGACAATTGGACGATGTGGCACTCGGTCGACGCGGTGATCTGGTCACCGATCGTGACGTTCGATGCCTCGGTCGCGTCAACGTATGTCGGCCCATACATCGGCAACACGGCGACCGGAACTGCGTCGCCCCCGGGGTTCATCGGGTCGATCGACTACTTCTACAACGTCGACAGTCCGATCGCGGCCGACGACGGCGGTCTCGGGCCCGATACTCGGCCGCCGACGCTGGCCGAGGTCGAGGTGCAGGTCGGGGCTCCGTCGTCGGCTCAGGCAACGGTCGGTTGGACGACCGACGAACCGGCGACCACCCGGGTGAACTGGGGTACGACTGCGGCGCTCGAGCTGACTCCCGTGATCGACAACATCGCCTCGTTCTCGCACAGCGCCGTCGTGGGCCCGCTCAGCTGTGGGTCGCAGTACTTCTACGAGGTGCAGTCGACCGACGCCGTGGGCAACACGGCGAGGTCGACTCCGTCGGGGTTCACGACCCCGCCGTGCCCTGGTGGTGCATTTTCCGACAACTTCGATCTCGCCGAACTCGATGATCGTTGGTACGTGGTCGATCCCCGGGGTACGAGCACCGTCACGGCCCTGCCCGGAATGGTCTCGATGAGCGTGATCGGGCAACAGCGACATGACTTGTCGACGGCCAACCAATCGGCGCTGCGCCTGCTTCAGCCGGTCGCCGACAACGACTTCGTCGTGCAGGCCGGATTCGAATCGGTCGTCACGTTCGCGTCGCAGATCCAAGGGGTGGTGTTCGAGCAGAGCGACAAGACCCTGGTGCGATTCGACCTCTTCAGCGACGGATCTGTCACCCGGGCGTTCGTCGGCCATTTGACGCCGACCAGGTTGCAGACGCTTGCCAACGTCGTCGTCCCGGGCGCCGTGCCGGGAAGCCTGCGCGTCGCGCGGACCGGCGACAACTGGGTGTTCGAGTACTCGTCCGATGACGGTGCGACGTGGCAGCAGATCTACGCCGGCTCGATCGACATCGCCGTCACCCGGATGGGGCCGCTCGTCGGCAACTCGAACCCACAGGCGTCCGAGATCCCGGCGCACACCGCGTTTGTCGATTACTTCTGGTCGCAGAGCGACCCCATCGAGATCACCAATCCCGGCACCAGCGGTGGACCGCTCTTCACGGTGTTCGGCGGCGACGGTCAGGCATGGAGCGGAACACCGCTCGAGTTCGGGTCGGTCGGACTCGCCCAGCCCGACGTGAACGTGCAGGGCCGCGTTGCGGATCCCGACGGAGTGCAATCGATCACGTATCAGGTGAACGGTGGCCAGCCCGTCCGGATGGGTTTGGGTTCGACGACATGCGACGTCGGGATCAGCTGTACCCGCCGCCTGGCGAACGACGGTGACTTCAACGCCGACATCGATGCATCGAAGCTGTCACCCGGCGCGAACACAGTGACCATTCGTGCGATCGACGGTGCGTTCAATGTCTCCTCGATCGACATCCCGGTGAACTACACCCCGGGGAAGGTCTGGCCCAAGCGCTATGGCGTCGATTGGCAGGGTGTGTCGGACACTCACGACGTGGCGCAGCCGATCGACGGTCGGTGGACCCTCGACGGCGGCCGTCTCCACATCGACGAGATCGGCTACGACCGGTTGATCGCCGTCGGCGACGGCGGGTGGGGGTCGTTCGAGGTCGAGGTGCCGATCACGATCAACAGTTTCGACCCGGCCGGCTACCAATTCCCGAGCAGCGGGCCAGGCATCGGCTTCATCCCGCACTGGTTGGGTCATTCGCCCACCAGCACGGTGCAGCCGAAGTTCGGATTCCAAGATCGTCTCGGTGCGTTGGTCTGGTACCGGTACCGCAACGACACCAACGCCGAGCGGTTCGAGATCCGTGACAGCAAGGCGCAACTCGTCGCCGAGGACCTCACGGGGAGACAACTGCGTCGGGGCACCGAGTACATCTACAAGATGCAGGTTCAGGAGGGGACCGCTACCACAGGGCCGTCCTACCGGCTCAAGGTCTGGGAGCAGGGGACGGCCGAACCGTTCGAGTGGGACATCGAGACCACGCTTGCTGTGGGCGCGCCCGATCAGGGGTCGCTCGCGTTGGTGGCGCATCACGTCGATGCGACGTTCGGTGATGTACAGGTTCGTGAGCTGTCGGCGGTGACGCCACTCGTGTCGCCGCCGAGTGGCACCTACGAAGGCCTGACGACGGTCTCGATGTCGTCAGGCTCCGTCGGCGGCGAGATCAGGTACACCCTCGACGGTTCGGAACCGACGTCGACGTCCAGCTTGTACACGACCCCGCTCATCGTCGATTCATCGATGACCGTGAAGGCCAAGGCCTTCCGGAGCGGGTTCGATCCGAGCGACACGACGGAACGTATCTACGAGATCCTCGACGTCGAGTTCCAGCGGGTCACAACGAACCTCCAGGCGGAGTACAAGTTCGACGAGGGATCCGGCAACACGGTGCGCAACAGCGTTCCGGGTGGCTCCGCGCTCGACCTGACCGTGCAGAGCGGGTCGACGACGACGTGGTTGCCCGCACAGCAGGCACTACGTCTCGGCGGGTCGTCGTTGATTCGCACGGGCCTCGGCGCCCGGCCGTTGAACGATGCACTTGCGGCGAGCGGGTCGTTCACCGTCGAGATGTGGGTCGACCCGGCGTCGGTCGGCGGTGGCGATCAGACGTTGCTGCACCTTGCCCCGAGCGCGCCGGATCAGCAGAACCTGGCCGTGCGGCAGTCGGGACAGATCTTCCGGACCGATGTACGGACGTCGTCGACCAATGCCATGGGGCAACCAACCCTCTCGACGCCCGGCGTCTTCGGTCAGGACCTGCAGCAGGTCGTCCTGGTGCGACGTCCGGCCGGAGCGCTCGAGGTCTACGTCGACGGCGAGTTGCGTTCGACGTCGACGCGTTCCGGGACTCTCGCCGGATGGGGCCCCGGCTTTGCGTTCGGTCTGGGCAACACCATTCAACGAAACTCGCCGTGGAACGGCGACCTGTACCACGTGGCGATCTACCGTGATGATCTTTCTGCGCTGGAGATCGCGCAGAATCACCGAGCCGGCGTGCTGCCACCATCGAACAACGAGCGCCCACAGGTCAACGCTGGTCCCGACGTCACCGTGTTGGAGGGGGCGACGGTGACAATGGCCGCCACTGCCACCGACGACGGGTTGCCGTCGTCGCCGGGAGCACTCGTGACTGCGTGGACCCAGATCGCCGGTCCTGCTGCGGCGACGATCGTGAATCCTGCGAGCCCGGCGACGAACATCACCCTGTCGACCGCCGGCATCTACCGATTCCAGTTGACCGCCGACGACGGCGAGCGCTCGTCGAGCGACGTCGTGACGGTGACGGTGGTTGCTGCGGGGGCACTTCCGCCGCCGACGGCGTCGCCCAGCCCCGGAACGTACCCCGGTTCGGTCGAGGTCTCGCTCACGTCCAGTGTGGTGTCGTCGACAATCCGCTACACGCTCGACGGGACCGACCCGACGGCGACATCGACCGTCTACGCCGCGCCGTTCGACGTGAGTCAAACGACGACCGTCAAGGCGCGAGTGTTCGTTTCGGGGATCGAGCCGTCCGCTGTCGCCGCGTTCGGCTATCAGATCAGCGCGGAGGCTCGGGCGACCGAGGGACTGCTCGCCTTCTATCCGTTCAATGAGCCGAGTGGCAGTCTCGTTCTCGATCAGTCCGGCGTCGCGACACCACTTGACATGGTGATCGCAGACACGAGCCGGACCGTCAGGGTCCCGAGTGGCTTGCGGTTCGATGCGCCGACGGTGGCAGAGTCGGCGGCTGCCGTCGAGCTGAACAGCGCCATTCGAGGATCCGGTCAGTTTTCGGTTGAGATGTGGCTCGAACCGGCCAACGTGTCCCAGGTGTCGGCGATGGTGATGGGCCTGTCGATCAACGGATCCTCTCGACATGTGGGCCTCGTCCAGCAAGCAACGGTGCTCGATTCCTACGTTCGTAGTACCGCCACCAACATTCGTGGCGAGCCGCCGCTGTCCGCGGCCAACCAGGTCACCGCCAGTCGTGCACATGTCGTGCTCACGCGAGCGGTGAACGGGACGACCACGCTCTTCGTGAACGGCGTTGCCGTGGCGACGGGAACGGCGGGAGGGACGCTTGGTTCGTGGGAGCAGTGGCCTCGCTTGCACATCGGCGCTGAACGAAGTGGTTCGAAGCCGTGGCTGGGAACGATTTATCTCCTGGCGGTGTACGATCGGGCGCTCTCGGTCGATGAGATCCAGCGCCATGGTCGCATCGGAGACGTGTGATGACACCGGCCGGTCGTCGGTCCAATGGTAGTCTGATCGATAACAGTCAGTCGCGATGTCCGAACTGACGAGACGTTCGGCCTGCGACCTCACAGATAACGAAGGCGGAATGGCATGGAGCTTCGCGAGATCAGACTGATTCTGGGGCGACACCTCGGGGTAATGCTCGCGGTGTTCCTCGGGTTCGTGGGAATCGGTGTGGTTGCGGCGTACGCACCGGAGCAGCTGTACCGCACGAACGCCACACTCGTCTTGAACCTCAAGAGCGTCAGCGAGGGAAGCGGCAGCATCCAACAGATCAGTTTTCAGCTTCCAGCGCTCTCCGAATGGGCGGAGAGCCGCACACTTCGCGAGCGGGCAGCGGAACGAGTCCCGGAGGAGTTGCGCGCCCGCCCGGCGCGAATCGAGGCGCTGGCCGATACGAGCGTCCTCCGGATTCGGGCGACATCACCGTCACCCGAGGCGGCGCAGTCCTGGGCTGACGCAGTGGCCGCTGAACTCGTCGCCGAGCGAGCGGATGACCCACTGGTCGAGCTCGTCCAACTCGATCCGGCCCGGCTTCCCCGTGAGCCAGTCGAACCGCGACGTCCACCGATTCTGGTTGCGGCAGTCGTGCTCGGCGTCATCGCTGCCGTGTTCGCTGCGCTCGCCGTCGACCGGATACGAAACGCGTTCGACTCGAACCGTGCCGTCCGCGAACGCCTCGGGACGACGGTGCTTGGCGAGATCCCCGTGCTCCGGCGACGGGAGCGAAAGATCCCGATGGCGAAACTGCTCCAAGAGCGCAAGGGTTCCACCGATGTGGTGTCAGCCTTCGAGGCGCTGCGCACCAATCTGGAGTTTCTGATCGGCGACGGCTCCGTCGATCGGGTCGCCTTCGTGTCGCAACACCGCCAGATCGGCAAGAGTACGATCTGTGCTGGAGTTGCGTGCATGCTCGCTCGGGTGGGCAGGTCCGTGGTGGCGGTCGAGGCAGATCTTCATCATCCGACGCTGGCCGACCAACTGATGGCAGTGCCGGGATACGGTCTGGGCGACATCGCTGCGTCGGGGAGCAGCGAGATCGAGCTGCAGTCGACGCCCTACCAGGGTCTCGAGGTGCTCTGTGCGGGCATACCGGTCGGCCGCGTCGCCGACGTGATCTCGACGACACTTCCCGGTGTACTGGCGACCCTGCGACGCCGGTCGTCGTTCGTCGTGATCGACAGCCCGCCCTTGCGTGGTGCCCCGGAGACCCCGCTCGTCGTCGCCGAAGCGCGCCACGTCGTTCTCGTCGTGAACAATCGCTCGAGCGATCTCGGATCCTTGTCCGATTCGGTCGACCGCATCACGTCCGCGGGTGGAGTCCTGGTGGGCATCGTTTTCAATCGGGTGCCGCGACGTCGGCTCCGACGAGATGCCTATCCGAGTAGTTCGCAGAGCCGCCGATCTGTGGACCTGCCGCGTCCGACGCCACCGAGCCCCCCTTCCGCCTTCGTCGGCGAAGACGACTGGCTGGAGTCCCCGGTCACCACGGTTGCGACCGATTGAGCCGGGTTGCGAGGCGTCCGCCTGGCGGCCGGCGAACCTCAAGTTCGCTGCAAGCGATGAACACGTGCGAACGCCCAGAGTGGGGAATCCGCATCGATATGTCACTGGAATGTCAGAGGTAGATGAACTCTTGAAGCAAGCTTGGTGGAATCACTTTCGCTCCGTGGTGAAGCTGTGATAGGTCTTCCGGTGACGTTTGGAGCGGATGAATGGGTAGGCGGAATTCAACCCGAAAGCTGGTGTCGCCGATGGTGCTTCACGGCGCCGGACAACTAACTGGTGGGGCAGCGGAGCCCCCGCGACTCGAGCTCGTCGCGCCCGTCGATGCTCGGATCGACGCCGGCCGGCGACACAAGTCGTCGGGATTCGAGCAACTGGTCAGCGTGCCGGCGACGGCAACCATCCCCCCGATCAGGGTGAAACGAACCTTGATGCTTGCGGATGTGCTCGCCGTACTCTTCGGGGCAGCGTTCGCGCTGGCCATTCAGGCGGTCTTCCGGCCGGAGTCCCAGTCGGTCGTCATCGCTGAATGGCTGCTCCTCGTTGCATCGCTCCCTCTGTGGCTGATGTCGGCGCGCGCGGCCAACCTCTACGTGTCACGCGCCAACCTCCGTGCGGCTGACGAGGCCAAACACATCGCTGTGGTGTCATTGGTGGGCGTCGCGTGGGTGGTCGCTCTGGCATTCGTGTTCCAGGTCGACAACCTGTCGCGTTGGTGGACCGCAGCGCTCCTGGCGTGTGCGTTTGCGGCACTGTACGTCGAACGCTCGATCGCCCGTGTCGTGTTCAGACGTCTGCGAACCGAGGGTCGTTTGTCGCGGCCGGTTCTGGTGGTCGGCACCGATGAGTACGCCGCCGCGGTAGCTCGGACGATGCAGAGTCATCCGGAACTTGGATATCGCGCGCTCGGCTTCATCGGCGACGAGCCACCTCTTCTGGACTGTGGGCTACCGTTGCTCGGCGAGACCGACCAGATCGAACTGATCGCGCGCTCGCTGGGAGCGACAGGGGTGTTGATCTCGCTGCAGTCGACCACGGGTGAAATGGTGAATGCGTTGAGTCGTCGCCTGACCGACGCCGGCTTGCACGTGACGTTGGGAACGAGCTTGCGCGATATCGATTTGCATCGGTTGCGGGCTCAGGAGCTCGATGGTCAGGCGTTGTTCTACATCGAGCCGGTGATCCGGACGGGTTGGCGGCGATCGGCGATGCGGGTGTTCGACGTCACGGTGTCGATCGCTGCGCTCGTGATCACTGCGCCGATCGTCGCAGTGGCCGTTGTCGCCATCCGGCTCGAGTCGAAGGGTTCAGTCTTGTTCCGCCAGCGCCGCATCGGTGAGGGCGGAACCCCCTTCGACATCATCAAGTTGCGCACGATGTGCGATGGCGCCGACGCGATGAAGGATGAGTTGCTCGACTTGAACGAGTCGGATGGACCGTTGTTCAAGATCAGCGCTGATCCGCGTGTGACACGGGTGGGCCGAGTCTTGCGCAAGTTCTCGATCGACGAACTGCCGCAGTTCTGGAACGTGCTGCGTGGTGAGATGAGCGTCGTGGGGCCGCGTCCGGCATTACCGCGGGAGGTGGCAGAGTGGGATGAGGACGTGCACGAACGGTTGCGGGTCCTTCCCGGTATCACGGGGATGTGGCAGGTGTCGGGCCGGTCGGAGACGACCTTCGACGAGTACAAGCGTCTGGATCTGTACTACGTCGACAACTGGTCGCTGCTGCACGATGTGAAGATCGTGTTGCGCACGATCTTCGTCGTCCTGCGCGGCCACGGCGCATCGTGACGACTGTAGGGCTGTCGTGACCCAGGTGGCAGTGGACCGCGGCGAGATCGATGCCGCGCTTGCGGCGGTGCGCTCGGCGGCGCGTGTGTGCGCCGCCGCACAGGGTCGCCTGCTCGCGGGGCACACGCTGACGAAGGGAGACGCCAGTCCGGTCACGATCGCCGACTTCGCCGCGCAGGCGGTGGTGTGTGCGGAGCTGACCGACTCGCTCGGCTCGATCGAGATGATCGGCGAGGAGGAGTCCGAGGATCTGCGAGCACCCGAGACCTCGGAGATGCTCGCCGCCGTCGTCGACTTGGTCGCATCGCAGCGCGGCGACGCGGCGTCGACCGATGCTGTGCTCGACTGGATCTCGGTTGGCTCGTCCGACGGTGCGACCGAGCGGTACTGGACGCTCGACCCAATCGACGGGACCAAGGGGTTCCTGCGCGGTGACCAGTACGCGATCGCGCTGGGTTTGATCGAACGCGGCCAGGTGATCCTGGGGGTGCTCGGCTGTCCGAATCTCCCGAATCCCGATGGCTCGGTCGGAGCGATCTTCGCTGCTGTCGACGGCTCGTGCCTGGCCTGGTACGGATCGTCCGCCACGGCGCAACCGGTGCGGGTCGCCGCTCCGGCGAGCCTGGCCGAAGCGCGGTTCTGTGAGTCGGTCGAGTCCGGGCACTCGAACCAGGACGACTCGGCCCAGATCGCCGCGCTGCTCGGCATCACGGCCGAGCCGTACCGCATCGACAGTCAGTGCAAGTACGCCGCTGTTGCCCGAGGCGATGCATCGATCTACCTGCGGCTGCCGACACGCGCCGACTACCGAGAGAAGATCTGGGACCATGCGGCGGGCAAGTTCGTCGTCGAGCAGGCGGGCGGTGTGGTCACCGATGTCACCGGTGCCCCGCTCGACTTCTCACATGGAGCGAAGCTGCTGGCGAACAGCGGCGTGGTCGCGACCGACGGTCGCTTCCACGATCGGGTGATCGACGCCGTGCGGTCGGTACTCGGCTGACCCGACCCGCTCGCCGGGTTCACGAGCGCCCTTCGAGTCCTCCGCGGGTCGTGCTTGAGACCTTCTTGAGTGCTTCTTGATCGCATCCCAGGTGCATGGCGGTCGATATCTGACTATTCTCCACCGAGTTGATAGAGAATCGACGTTGGAGGAGCCCATGACCACGATGACCACGAGCGCAGCGGAGACCCCGACCACCCAGCTCTCGGCCGGCCGCCTGACCCACCTGCAACGGCTCGAGGCCGAAGCGATCCAGATCATGCGTGAGGCGGTGTCGGAGAGCGAGCGCCCGGCGATGCTCTACTCGATCGGCAAGGACAGCTCGGTCATGCTGCACCTGGCGATGAAGGCGTTCTACCCCTCGAAGCCGCCGTTCCCGCTGGTGCACGTCGACACCACGTTCAAGTTCAAGGAGATGTACGCCTTCCGCGACAACACCGCGAAGGAGCTCGGCCTCGATCTGATCGTGCACCAGAATCCGGAGTGCATCGAGATGGGCATCAACCCGTTCGATCACGGTTCGGCGTTGCACACCGACATGTGGAAGACCGAGGGCCTCAAGCAGGTGATCGACGCAAACAAGTTCGATCTCTGCTTCGGTGGCGCCCGACGTGACGAGGAGAAGTCACGGGCCAAGGAACGCATCTTCTCGATCCGCACCGCGCAACACCAGTGGGATCCGAAGCGTCAGCGACCCGAGCTGTGGCAGGTGTACAACGCCCGGCGCAGCAACGGCGAGAGCGTGCGGGTCTTCCCGATCTCGAACTGGACCGAGCTCGACGTGTGGCAGTACGTCCACCTCGAGCAGATCCCGATCGTGCCGCTCTACTACGCGGCGCCACGCCCGGTGGTCGACCGTGACGGCACGTTGATCATGGTCGACGACGACCGTATGCCGCTTCACGACGGTGAGGTGCCCGAGATGAAGTCGGTGCGCTTCCGTACGCTCGGCTGCTACCCGCTGTCGGGCGCGATCGAGAGCGAGGCGGACACGCTCATCGGCATCATCCAGGAGATGTTGCTGGCCACCACGTCGGAGCGTCAGGGTCGGCTCATCGACACCGATTCCGCTGGATCGATGGAGAAGAAGAAGCAGGAAGGGTACTTCTGATGGCACACGCATCGGAGTTGATCGCGGAGAACATCGACGCCTATCTGACGTCGCACCAGTACAAGAGCCTGCTGCGGTTCATCACCTGCGGCAGCGTCGACGACGGCAAGAGCACGCTCATCGGTCGCCTCCTCTACGAGACCCATCTCGTGTTCGAGGACCACCTCGCGGCGCTCGAGGCCGACTCGGCCAAGGTCGGCACGCAGGGCGGCGACCTCGACTTCGCGCTCCTGCTCGACGGGTTGTCGGCCGAACGCGAGCAGGGCATCACGATCGACGTGGCGTATCGCTTCTTCTCGACCGAGCACCGCAAGTTCATCGTGGCCGACACCCCGGGCCACGAGCAGTACACGCGCAACATGGTGACGGGCGCCTCGACCGCCGATGTCGCGGTGATCCTGGTCGACGCCCGCAAGGGCGTGCTCACCCAGACCCGGCGTCACAGCTTCCTCGTGTCGCTGTTGGGCATCAAGCGCGTCGTCGTGGCCATCAACAAGATGGACCTCATGGAGTACTCGCACGAGGTGTTCTCGGCCATCGAGGACGAGTACCGCGAGTTCGCGAGCCGCATCGGCCTCGACGACATGACGTTCATCCCGCTGTCGGCGCTCAAGGGCGACAACATCGTCGTGCCGAGCGCGAACACCCCGTGGTATCACGGCCCGACGCTGCTCGGGTTCCTCGAGACGGTGCCGGTCGACGACGACCTCGCCGACCAGTCCTTCCGCATGCCCGTGCAGTGGGTGAACCGACCGAACCTGGACTTCCGCGGGTTCTCGGGACGTATCGTCGGCGGTTCGATCAAGCCCGGTGATCCGATCCGGGTGCTGCCTGCGGGCACCACGAGCACTGTCGATCGGATCGTGACGATGGACGGCGACCTCGACGAGGCGATCGCCGGCCAGTCGGTCACGATCACGCTCACCGACGAGATCGATGCGAGTCGCGGCGACCTGATCTGTGCGGCGGGCGACCCGGCCGAGGTTGCGGACCAGTTCGAGGCGCACGTCGTGTGGATGCACGAGGATGCAATGCTCCCTGGGCGGCCGTACCTGATCAAGATCGGCGCCCGCACCGTGGGCGCCACGATCAGCCAACCGAAGTTCCGCATCGACGTGAACAACCTCGATCACCTGGCGGCGAACACGTTGGAACTCAACGAGATCGGCGTGTGCAACGTCAGTCTCGATCGGGCCATCCCGTTCGACCCGTACAACGTCAACCGCGACACCGGTGGCTTCATCGTGATCGACAAGCTCACCAACGTCACCGTCGGCGCGGGTCTGTTGCACTTCGCGCTCCGGCGTTCGCACAACATCCACTGGCAGGACGTCCAGGTCGACAAGGGCGCCCGGGCCGAGATGAACACCCATCGCCCCGCGGTCGTGTGGTTGACCGGTCTGTCGGGCGCCGGCAAGTCGACGATCGCCAACATCGTCGAGTCGAAGCTGCACACCCAGGGTGTGCGCACCTACCTCCTCGACGGCGACAACGTCCGTCACGGCCTGAACCGGGATCTCGGATTCACCGACGCGGACCGTGTGGAGAACATCCGCCGGATCGCCGAGGTGTCGGCGCTGATGGTCGACGCCGGCCTCGTGGTGCTGGTGTCGTTCATCTCCCCGTTCCGGGCCGAACGACGTCTCGCCCGTGAGGCGGTCGAGGACGGCGAGTTCATCGAGGTGTTCGTCGACACGCCCCTCGACCTGGCCGAAGAGCGCGATCCGAAGGGTCTCTACGCGAAGGCCCGCCGAGGTGAGCTGTCGAACTTCACCGGCATCGACTCACCGTACGAGCCACCGGAGGCGCCCGAGGTCCGTGTCGACACCTCGACGTCGCAGCCCGAGGCCGCCGCCGATCAGATCATCGCCGCCCTGCGCGAGCGAGGCATCGTCGGCTGAGTTCTCCGGCCGGCACTGATCAGCGATCTGGACGCATCCCGCACAGCCGGCGGCTCAAGACACCTCGATTCGTCTGGCCCCGACACGCTGTCTGTGAAGGCCGCACCCCGCCCAGCTACGGGCTGCCCAACGTGACCGCATGCGGCCTGCAGGACTTCAGCGCCCTCCGGTGACACCAGGCGGCACGCGGCCGGCCTTCTTATGTCGTGGGTGTTGCCGTGGCGGTGTTCCAGGGCTTCCACGTGCCGCCGTACAGCACACGGACCTGCACGTCATAGGCAACCCCATTCGTCAGGCCGGTGAGCGTTCGTGACGTATCGGTCGTCGTTGGGTCCCATACCCATCCCGAGGCACTGCTCCCGAGCTTGTAGCGCAGCTGGTACTTGACCGCTTTCGGGTGGTTCCAGGCGACCGACAACGAACGGTTGCCGGGAGTGACATCGATCGATGGCAGTGTTGCCGAGCCTGGAACGCTGACGACCCCCCCGCCGCCGCCGGTCGACAGCGTGTACGTCCTCGTGGTGACTGCCGAGGGGTCACCGGTCAGTGGGAAGACACGGGCTTTGACAGTCGTCGTCGCCGTCAGCAGGATGGCCGAGCCGTACACGTCCGAAGTGGGACCCGGATCGTTGCCGTCGAGTGTGTAGCGGATCACTCCGCCCGCGACCGAGGTCGACATCGTCACCGACTGCAGCAACGAGAAGTTCCCCGATGCAGGGCTCACCGACGGGGCTGGTGTGGCTGGTGGTCCGCTGGTGCCGGGGGTGGCGGTGGCGGTGTTCCAGTCTTGCCAGATGCCGCCGAGGAGGATTCGAACTTGGATGTCGTAGGCGGTGCCGTTGGTGAGTCCGGTAACCGTTCTGGTCTTCTGAGTGGTTGCTGCGTCCCACTTCCAGCCGGATGCCGACGAGGCGGTCTTGTAGCGGAACTGGAACTTGGTTGCGCTCGGGTGGTCCCAGGTGGCGGTGAGGCGCTGGTCGGCGGGGGTGACGGTGATCGACGGGGTCGTCGCCGAACCCGGCACCGACACCTCACCGCCACCGGGCGGTGAGGCCTGGATGGTGTAGACGCGTGTGGTGACGGCAGATTCGGTCCCCAAGGTGGGGTAGACCCGTGCCTTGACCGTGGTTGTGGTCGACAGTGTCAGCGCGCCCACGTACGGCGTCGAGCTCGGGGTCGGGTCGGTGCCGTCGGTGGTGTACCGGATCTGCGAGTTCGGTGTGGACGACGACATCGTCACGGCAACCGATCCGCTGTACGTACCCGTTGCAGGGTTCACAGTGGGTGCCGGCACCGGAGTCGATGCGGGCAGCACAGTAATCGAGACCTGGTCGGTCGAGATTGCCGCGGTGTCGTCAGCGGTCCATTGCAGAACGTAGGTGCCGGTGGACGGGAAGGTGACGGTCGAGGTCGGGCTCGTGTTGTTGTCGAACTGCGCGAGGCCGTTGCCGGCGAACTGTGACCACGATGTCGAGATCGCTCCGGGAGGTGTCGGGAGCCCGTCGTCGGTGGCAGTGGCTGCGAGCGTCACCGTCGAGCCCTCGATCACGGTCTGGTCAGGCCCCGCATTGACGACGGGCGCCTTGTTGGCTGGTGGTCCGCTGGTGCCGGGGGTGGCGGTGGCGGTGTTCCAGTCTTGCCAGATGCCGCCGATGAGGATTCGAACTTGGATGTCGTAGGCGGTGCCGTTGGTGAGTCCGGTGACGGTTCTGGTCTTCTGAGTGGTTGCGGTGTCCCACTTCCAGCCGGATGCCGACGAGGCGGTCTTGTAGCGGAACTGGAACTTGGTTGCGGTGGGGTGGTCCCAGATGGCGGTGAGGCGCTGGTCGGCGGGGGTGACGGTGATCGACGGGGTCGTCGCCGAACCTGGCACCGACACCTCACCGCCACCGCCACCGCCACCGCCTGGATCGGTGGAGCTGTCAGCCGGCTTGATGTTGGTGATCAGCAACATGTTGTCGTTGAAGTCACAGTTCGCCGCTCCGGTACCGCACCCACTCTGGACGTAGTCCTGGATCACGATCCAGCTGTTCGCGACCAGGTCGCCCTCTCGGTCGCGTACCGGGAAGAACCGGACGCCGAGGAGGCCATTCGATCCGACCGAGGAGAGACCCCCGATGTAGACAGTGAACTTGGAGGTCGGGCTTGCCGAGGCCTCGGTGAGGTTGCCGTTGACGTCGAGCGGAAGCGCCGATTGGCAGTAGTCGAAGCCGTGACGGAACTGGGCGCTCGCAACCTGGATCAGCGCCTGTCCTGGGCAGCCGTGGTAGGCGACGAGCTGGCGCACGACGAGGGGCTTGGTCGTGTCGGCGCGCTCCCATCGGGCTGAGATCACTTCCTCACCGGAGGCAGGTGCACCGATGTCGCTCGACAGCGTGCCCGTCCCGGTGCTCGTCGTCCAACCGAACGCCGCGATGATGTTGCGGAACAGCGGCTCGTTGCCGCCCTCCGGGGCGACCTGCCACAGTCCGCGGAGCTGGACGACGGTGTTCGGTTCATCAGCATCGTCACTCACGATCGTGAGTGTTCCCTGCCGCGTGCCGTTGCTGCCCGTCGTGTCGACGAGTCTCACGACGACGTCACTCGATGCCCCCGGCGCGAGGGTGAGCGGCAGCGTGGGTGGGTCGATGATGGCAAAGTCCGGGTTGCTGATCGTCAAGGCGGTGATCGTCAGATCGTCGACGACTCCGGTGTTTTGGATCGTCAACGTTGCGCTGTCGGTGGACTTGTGCGTGAAGTCCGGGATCGAGTTCGTGCCGCTGTTGAGACGGCTCATCACGAGCCAGTCGTCGTAGAACCCGGGGATCGGAGCGCCGTTGCGTCGCGAGATCGATCGGTTGATCAGCGAGATCTCGGCCTGCGATTCCTCTCGGAACTCGACCGACACCGACACGCTCTCGGTGGTCGAGTTGCCGGCGTTGTCGACCGCAGTCGCTTCGATGACGTATTCGCCCACCGCTTGCAGGCTGATCGGCCCGACGTAGTTCTCAACCGGACCCGAGTTCACGCGGTACGTCAGGAACTCGACGCCCGAGCCGAAGTCGGTCGCGGTGATCCCGACGGTCGCCCGGTTGGCGAAGGCGCCGCCCCCGGCCGGCACGCCCTGCACGTCGAAATCGACGGTCGGCGGGTTCTCGTCATTGCCGGTTTCGGTGATCTTGATCCAGTTGACCTTGGTGTTCGATCCGTTGAAGCCGGCCGTCAACGTGAGCCGGTTGTCGTTCACGGTGACAATGCCGCCCGCAGTCTGGAAGAGGTTGCCGGTGCTGGGCAGGAACTGCGAGATGATGTTGACGCCCTCGACGCTGACCGAGTGCAGCGAGTTGGTGAAGTCGGAGTCGCCGACACTGACCTCGACGGCGTACTCGCCGTTGGGGAGGGCGTACTCCCAGGTGCCGTTGGTGAGCGTGGTGACCACGTCGTTCTGGATGATGTTGAAGGTCTGACGCAGCGGGTCGCCTGCGGGCAGTGTCCGAAGGCGGGTTGCTGACGAACGGTCGGTCGGCGTTGCGCCGACGAGCCAGCCATACCCGCGTGTGGTGCTGAACGCAGCGCCGGTATCCGCGACCCACCCGGCCGGTGTGACTGCACCGGCGGGCTGGAAGTTGACCTGGACTGCACCGGTGTTGATCGGGGTGATCTCCACGAAATTGAACTTCGAGTTCTGCCCACCGATCGCATCGATCGTCAGCCGACCGTCGGTCACCTCGACCTGGACCGTTTGCGTGGTGTGCCGCGTCGTCGCCCCGGCGATGCCCGTCGGGGCGAAGCGGGTGATGGCCGGCGTGCCTTCGACGTTAGCCGAGTGGAACTCCGGGTCGGTGAAGACGCCCGGGTCGCCGACGGCGATCGTGACCTCGTAGTCGCCGTTCGGCACCTCGATTTCCCACAGCGCGCGGGCACTTGTTCCGTTGACCGTGCCGGCCTGGTCGGCCGACTGCAGGTTGATCAGCGTGTCGTAGCGCTGGTCGGCCGCGAGATTGCGGTCGCGGCCGTTGCCAGGTCCTGTGCCGCCAACCGAGAGATCGATGGGTTCCTTGGTCGTCTGGTCGAGCCATCCATAGCTGAGGCCGGTTCCCTGGTTTGCCAATGTCCGCGTGCCGTACGGCTCGCCGAAATCGCGCAGGTAACCGGCAGGAACCGCGGCCGCGGCACTCTGGAAGTTGACCTTGATCGTGTCGTCACCGGTCGGTGGGTCGACCGGGCCGGAACCGGCGGGCTTGACGTTGCGGACCAGGAAGACGTAGTCCTGGTAGTCCCCATTGTCGGCGTCTTCGAACGCGATGATGTACGCATTGGCGATGGTCGTTCCGGCCCGATTCTTCGCCGGGTAGATACGAGCTCGGCGGATGTCGCTGCCGTTCTTGGCGTCCTCCGTGTAGCCGATGCGACCGAAGAAGTTGCTCTGGTAGAAGAGTCCGAACGTCGCGCTGCCCGGATCGAAGGTGGTGCCGCCGCTGTCGAGCGGTGGCAATACCTTCTGATAGCCGGCAGTGGAGAACGTCCCGATCACGGTGCGGTTCGCGGCGCTTCCGTCGCCCGTGTACCAACCGAACGGGAGCAGCTCCTGCGGGGCGTACTGCGCGAGCGGGGTCATCATCACCGAGCCGGCACCTGCCTTCTCGAACAGCGGCGCGTAGGTTTCGGCGCCCCGTGAGGTCGGCGCGACGCCCCCGGCGAGGCCGTTCCAACCCACGTCGGTGCCATGGCCGAGCGCGACCAACACGTTCGACAGCGTTGGTTCGTTGCCGCCTTCGTACGCGGTCGCGGCGATGCCGAAGAGGCCCACGTCGACGACATCGTCGCCGTTGCCCAGGCGAAGCACAGCATTCCGATTGCCAGCCTGCGTTGGATCGAACCTGACGGTGACCGTGGTCGTTGCTCCAGCGGCGAGTGTCACGCCATCGCCGTTGACGATCGAGTAGTCGCTGACCGCCGAGTTGGATGTCGCAGCCGCGATGGTCGCCGACAGCGTGATCGCCTCGTCGCTGTCGTTGGTGACCTCGATCGTGCGGTCGTCGTTCGGGCGCTGCGCCGACACGGTCGCTGAGAACACGAGTTCGTCCTCGGACGCGTCGAGACCGGGTGCCTCCTGGCCGGCGGGCACTCGCAGCAGGAACAGACCCTGACCGCTGCCGCCCTGGTCATACTGGTTGACGTAGAGGTTGCCGGTGCTGGGGTCCTCGATGATCTCGAGTGGATCCTTGAAGTTGCCGACTCCGCCGATCGTCGAGTTGGCGACGCCGTCGATGCCCTCTTGGAGTTGTGCGCCGAGAATGGCACCGGTCGCGTCGTCGGGTTGCAGGAAGACGATGTCGTTGTTGTTCGAGAACCTGACGACGAGGATCCGACCCTTCAGTTGCCCGCCGAACGTGTTGCTCGTGTACTCGACCGTGCCGTTCGGAGACTTGTTGTACCCGAAGTTGTAGGCGTACCCGGCGTAGTTCGGGTCGGGCTGGACGCCGACGGGGTAATTCGATCCGCCAGCTCGTTCGAAGGGATCCTGGCCGGCGGTCGGGTTGCCGCTGTGGAGCACCCACTCGCAGCGCTCGGGATTCGGGTGTCCGTAGTACTTGTCCTTCTCGACGTCGTAGAGGTGATCCTCCTGGACCGAGTGGTTGGTGATCGCAGGCACGTCGCCGGCGGTGTAGGGCAGACCGTCGACACGTCGGGTGAGGCAGGCCGCGGTGTAGTCGCCGGGGTCCTGTCCGAGTCGTTGGGCAGTCGTCGGTGCGCCCGACTCGGGAGTGACGTTCACGCCGGGGCTGTTGCCGCCGCCAGCGGTGCCGTTCGTCGGGACGTACAGGTGGCCGTTGGAGTGGAACACGAAGTCGTAGGCGTTGCGGATGCCGGTGGCGTACAACTTGAGAGGGGCATCGGCGTCGAACGGGTCGTATCCGCCGATGGCGTCGGTGCGCACGTCGATGGGAGCACCGCCAGCCTTCGCAGCGAGCACGAGTGGATGGGTCGGGCTGAAGTGCAGCATTGCCGCGGTGAGCAGTGTCTCGCCTCGGTCGCCCCAGGCGCCGTCGGGGTCACCTGCGGCTTGGTTGGAGCCCTGGAGGAAGTACAGGTCGCCGTTCGGGCCGTACCCGATCGAGTTCGACAGGTGATCCTTCTTCGAGCGGGGCAGGTTGACGAAGATGTCGCGGATCGTCTCGAGGTTCGCTCCCGACAGGTGGGACACCTTCGAGCCCCACTCCTGCGACTCGTTGCCGATGTTCGCGGTGGCGTGGGTGATCCAGATGCCGAGCTCGCCACTGGGCAGCGAGGTGTCGAACACGATCCCGATGATCGCCCGCCCGTCGAGTTCTGCAGGCCCGACCTTTGTGCGATTCGACAGCGTGCCGTCGGCAGCGACGTCGAAGCGATGGATACCGCTACCGATGCTGGTGGTGTACAGCTTGCCATCAGGCCCGAAGGCCATCGAGGCAATGATGTCGCCGCTCGCGGCCAGCTGCTCGACCCGGTCGAACGAGACGCCGGTCAGCGGTTCGAACGTGCCCGTGGTCGGCGGTCCGACGGGTTCGCCCGCGGTGAAGAGACTCACGAACGGAACGAACGGCGCCGCAGCGGCGTCGTCGGCGGTGACCGCGCTGGTCACCACGAAGCGATACTGCCGACCCGGCGTGAGTTCCTCGTCGGGTTGCAGTGAGATGTTGTCGTTGCCGCCAGAGGTACCGACTGTGCTCGGCACCTCGAGTCCGGTCAGGACGTCGAACAACTTGACATTGCCGTCCAGGCTGTTGGCGTCGACGCCGACTCCGGCGCCGGGGACCGAGATGTCGGCACTGACGCCGTCGGTGGGGTCGAAGCCGATCGACCGGTTGAGCGGTCGCATCGTGGTGACGTGTGGTGCATCCGGCACCTCGGTGATGTGGACGTAGTTGATCTTGGTGTTGGTGCCGCCCACCGCGTCGATCGAGAGCCGGCCGTCGGAGACGCCAACGGTGGCGGTTGCCGACTCGTACTCATCGGCGGTTGTGCCCTGGAAGGTCTCGAGGGCGACAGCGCCCTCGACGTTGATGGCGTGGACCGAATCGTAGATTCCGCCACCGCCAGGCTGATCGCCGACCGACACGTCGACCTCGTACAGGCCATCGGGCACGGCGATCTCCCAGCGACCGGGCTGGAGATTGCCGCTCGTGCCTTGCGGAACGATGTCGCCGTACTGCATGTGGATGAAGGTGTCGAGACGCTGGTCGATCGATGCCCGATTGCGGTCACGGCCGTTGGTCGTGAGGTCGAGCGGGCTCGAGTCGTCCTGCAGGATCCAGCCGTAGAAGAGACCGGTGCCCTGATCGGCATCGGTCCGCGGGCCGTAGGGCTGTCCGACGTCCTTCAAGTAGCCGGCAGGGACAGGGACGGGGACGGGTGATCCGCTGACCATGACCGTGTTGGCTTGGAAGTTGATCTTCAGGTCGACCGGCGGCGGGATCGGGGTGACGTCGAAGGTGACCGGAACCTCGATCGTGGTGTATCCGATGGCGGAAATGGAGATCGTCGCCGTGTATTGACCGACTGCCAGACCAGTGGCATCGGCGAGGACCGCGAGAGTCCCTGGGGTGAGGGCGTTCGGTGTGACCGTGAGCCAGGGTGCGTCATCGGTGACCGTGACGTTCGTCGCCGCGCCGAGTGTCTCCTCGACGGCCACCTCGGTGCTGATCGAGTCGTCGATTTCGGCGGACAGTGCGACGGAGTCGGGCGATGCCGTGAGTTCGGGGACGACCTCGCGGACGGCGAAGTCGTCGAACACCGGATCGATGCCGGGCGTGTTCGTGCCGTTGCGGTTGGTGGCGAACACGCCGGCGAACGACGCAGTCGTCGTTCCGTCCGACAACAACTTGCCTGCACCGAACGCCGACGGCAGCGTGATCGAGTCGACGCCGTTCTTGTCGAGTTTGACTCGTGGACCACCGTTGAGCGAGTAGTACGCGGAGACGGTGTCGGCGACGTCGTCGATCACCATCCAGAGTCTGACCTTGGCGGTCTTGGGGATCACTGTTGCGTCGAGGCCGTTGCTCGTGAGGGTCGGGTCGGTGGTTCCGCCGACCTCGCGGAGCAGCTGTACCTGGAGGTTGTCGTCGGAGGCGTTGGCGATGACGAGCTTGAACAAGTTGTCCTCGTCGAGGCCGTACCACAGTCCGGTCTGCTGGCTCTGGGGCGTGGTCGGCCAGGTGACGGGATTGATCGTCGTGGAGATCGAGACGATTCGACCGTCGAGGTCGACGCCGGTTCCGAGCGCGTTGATCAGTGCGTTGTTTGCCAGGTACTGGATGCCCTTTCGGGCGTCGATGGTGAGGGATCCGGCGGCGACGTCGAGCAGCGACGGCTCGTAGCCGCGTATGTCGGCGTTGCTGATCGCCGGATCGCCTGCGACGCGTGCCTGGCTGTGAGTGTCGACCATCGTGAAGCCGAGGTCGTCGCCCGCTGGATCGACGAGTCCGCCCTCGGTCCCGTCGAAGGTCAGTTCGAACGGCAGCGCCGAGACGACCTGGCCGCACGTCAACGTCGAGACGGGCAGGCACGGGACGATCGTGCCGCCGGTCGGGGTGACGAGTTCGGGTGGAGTCGGATCCGACTCATTGCCGGAGGCGTCGACGGCGGTGACGGTGATGGCGTAGGTCGTTCCGTTGGTGAGTCCGGTGAGCGTGAGCGAGGTGTTGGTGGTTGCTGGTCGGGGGGTGCCGTCGACGGAGACGATGTACTCGGTTGCGTCGGTGACGGCAGTCCACGAGACGTCGGCGGTTTCGTCGCCGGCGGCGACGATGAGGTTGGTGGGCGTGGCCGGTGGCTGGACGTCGTCGATGGCGAAGCTGTCGAAGGCCATGGTGAGGGACTCGGCGGCGGCGGCGTTGCGGTGGGTGACGAAGACGCCGGCGAAGGTTCCGGGGTCGTCATTGGACGTGGGCGCATTGGTCAACGATGCCGGGATGATCAGCGAGGTATTGGTGGTGTCGGCGACGTCGACGATCGGGCCGGCACCGATCTGGTAGCTGCCGGTGACGGTGTTGGTGGCGGGGTCGACACGCATCACGAGTTCGATCGGGTCGGTGATCGGCCCGGTGAACGGCATGTTGATCTCGTATGGGTTGCCGTTGTTGCCACCACCGACGGCCCCGCCGTCAGCTTCGGCTTGCAGCTGTACCCGCAGACCTGTCGTCGAGCTTGTCTTCGCCAGGACGAGTTTGGCGAAGTTGTCCTCGTCGAGTCCGAACCAGAGTCCGCCCTGCTGTGAACCCGAGCCGGCGGAGGAGTCCAAGTCGTCGTCCGTGATGGTGGTACGGAGCTCGATGGCCTCGCTGGCGTCGACGCCGACGCCGAGCGTGTTGAGCTGTGAGTTCGTGTTGGTCGACGTCGAGTTCGTCTTGAACATGATCCCCTTCGACGATGACAGGCGCAGTTCGCCGCCGGTCACTTCGATTTGGGCGGGGTCGTTGCCGCCGGGTGCGGGGCCGGGCTCGTAGCCCGGGATGCCCGGATCGGTCGGGGGTCCGTCGTCCGTGAGGCGTGCCGACGGCGCGTCGACCAACGTGAAACCGGTGCCGACACCGGCCAAGTCGACGAGGCCGCCCGCGGAAGCGTCGAAGTCCAGCGCGAACGGCAGCGCCACACGCACGTCACCACACTCCAACGGCGACACCTCACCACACACCGCATTCGTCAGGCGCACGGGAATGGCTGACGACCGCGCCGACTCGTTGCCGATGGCGTCGAACGATGCGACGCTGTAGCTGTAGTCACCGAGCGACCGCCCGGTGTCGGTGAAGGTCTCCGTTCCTGCAGGTACGTCGGGAGTGAGGAGCGTGGTGCCGCGGTAGACGCGATACCCAGCGAGGTCGCTGTCACCGACGGGGTTCCAGGTGATCGTGACCGAGCCGGCACCAGTGTCCGGGGTGGCATCCACGTTGGAAGGCACGGATGGTGGCGTGACGTCGCCGACGTCGGGGGTGACATTCTGGGGTGGGGTGGGGGTGGAGGTGTTGCCGGAGGCGTCGACGGCGGTGACGGTGATGGCGTAGGTCGTTCCGTTGGAGAGTCCGGTGAGCGTGAGCGAGGTGTTGGTGGTTGCTGGTCGGGGGGTGCCGTCGACGGAGACGATGTACTCGGTTGCGTCGCTGACGGCATTCCACGAGACGTCGGCGGTTTCGTTGCCGGCCGCGACGATGAGGTTGGTGGGCGTGGCCGGTGGCTGGACGTCGTCGATGGCGAGGCTGTCGAAGGCCATCGTGTACGACTCTGCGGCGAGAGCGCTGCGGTGAGTGACGAACACGCCGGCGAAGGTTCCGGTGGTGTTCGCGGCGGGCGCTGCGGTGAACGCGGCGGGGATGGTGAGCGAGGTGTTGGTGGTGTCGGTGACGTCGACGATGGCCCCAGCGCCGATCTGGTAGCTGCCGGTGACGGTGTTCGTGGCGGGGTCGACGCGCAGCACCAGTTCGATCGGTTCGGTGATCGGCCCGGTGAAGCCAGCGGTATCGATCTGGAGTGGGGCTGCGGCTGGGGCACCGATGGCGCCGCCTGCGGCTTCGACCTGCAGTTGAACCTTGAGGCCGGTGGTGCTGTTGGTCTTGGCGAGGACAAGCTTGGCAAAGTTGTCCTCGTCGAGTCCGAACCAGAGTCCGCCCTGTTGTGAACTCGAGCCCGCCGAGGAAGCGAAGTCGTCAGCACTGATAGTGGTACGGATCTCGATGGTCTGGCTGGCGTCCACGCCGACGCCGAGCGTGTTGAGTTGCGAGTTCGTGTTGGTCGACGTCGAGTTCGTCCTGAACATGATCCCCTTCGACGATGACAGGCGTAGTGCTCCACCGGTCACTTCGATCTGAGCAGGGTCGTTGCCGCCAGGGGCGGGGCCCGGCTCGTAGCCGGGGATGCCGGGATCGGTCGGGGGCCCGTCGTCTGTCATACGCGCGGAGGGGGCGTCGACCATGGTGAATCCTGTGCCGACACCGGCCAAGTCGACGAGGCCACCCGCGGAAGCGTCGAAGTCCAGCGCGAACGGCAACGCCACACGTACGTCACCACAGTCGAACGGCGAGATGTTGGCGCACTTGGCGTTCGTCTGGATGACACCGACTGCGGCGGTCGGGTCGGATTCGTCGGTGGGTCCGACGGCGGTCACCGAGTACGAGTAGGCGCCGGTGGAGGTCACCGTGTCGGTGAAGGTGGTGGTGGGCGCGGCGACATCCGCGATGTCGACACCGTTGCGGAAGACGTTGTACGAAGTCGCATCGACGACGGGGTCCCAGGACAGCTCCGCGGTCAGCGGCGTGGTTCCGGCGACGGCAGCGAAGTTGGTCGGTGTCGCAGTCGCGGGCGGCGCGACCTGCTCTACGATCCGGATGTAGTTGATCTTGGTGTTGTCTGCGGCGGGCTGTGGCGGGAAGGCGAGCGTGAGAAAGCCGTCGGTCACCGCAACGCCGGTGAGCGTGTTCGACTGGTGCTGGAGCAGCTTGCCGCGATCGACGTTGCTCGCGCCGGCCGGTGCCTGCGAGAACGGCGCTGTGAAGAGCGGCACGGTTTCGACGATGACCTGATGCTCTTCGGCGTCGCCGCCGTCGCTTCGACCGTTCGGATCACCGACGCTGATCGTGACGTCGTAGGTTCCCGCCGGGACGGCGATCTGCCAGTCGGACGCGACGTTGATCCTGGGAGGGTTTGGAGGGACGGTCGCCGGTGGGTCATTGAACGTGATCCCGACGGAAAGCGGGTTTGCGTCTGCGGTGTTCGACTGGGCGTGGATGAACGTGTCGAGCTCCTGGGGGAGGTTCGCTGCGTTCGGGGCCGAGAACCCGCGGTCACGCCCGGTTCCGATGATCGACACTGGTGTCTGGGTGCCGGGCACGATCCAGCCGTATGACAACCCGGTCCCTTGATTGGCATCGGTGCGGACGCCGAACCCTTGGCCGAAGTCGCGGAGGAACCCCGACGGCACCGAATCGTTCGTCCGTTGGAAGTTGATCGACGCACTGAACCCGACGGCCTGTGCGATCTGCGTGGGCGTCGACAGGATGAGCAGGCCCGCGACCGTGGAGAGTGCGATCAGGATGCCGAGCCGGGCCCTCGTGCGGCGAGTCCCATTACCCGTGTGCAGTCGACCACTCATCGTAGCATTTGTCTTGAAAGGCCGTGCCAGCATGCGAATCCCCTGCTTCAATGCGCAGCACCTCTCGCGCAGCACAAAATCAATATGGCATGGGTATGACTCGTGTTGCAAGTCCCGAATGACGTTCCGGGTCCCTGTCATCGAGCTACGCCTCGTCAAGGTCGAATCGGGCGAGTTCGAAACCCTCAAGCTGCACTAGATGCTGCGACGGGTGAGTCGACCAGGATATCGACGCGTGGTGATGTCTCGGTCGCTGCCCGTGAAGATGTCGTGAGGTGCCAGATGATTTCGACATATAAGTCGGGATCAGGCCCTGGAATTTCGGGTGTCCTGCGGAGGTCCATTCCTGTCCGCCGTGATGCTTTCTGATACCGATGTCGGACGATCGTGCGACGTTCGAGCATGAGTATGCGGGCGTCAACGACGGGTTCCCGACGGGAGATGCGGTTCGGGGTCGCTGTCTGTCCGGACGAACCGTCGCTCCGAGATGCAGGTGAATGCGTCTGTGGTGAGTCTGTGGGTTGAGCAGCACAATGGGTCGAGGGTTGGAGCATCGAGCATGTTCGGTAATCGAGTCCTCGAAGGCCGTGTCGCGCTCGTCGCTTGGCTCCGGGTGTGGCGGCCATCTCGGCTGATGCGCAGTCTCTCGGATCGGTGGGTCTCGACGCCGTCATGGTCGGCGTCTGCGCGGGCCGAGGCCGTTGTCGATCAGATCATCATTGCGTGACGCGAGCCCGTCATCGGTCGATGACGTCAGATATCGAGACCGTCGACGAACCGGGCGGTTCGGTTCGGCTGGTGGCTATATCGACCATTCGTCGAAGGCGAGCCCGCTGAATTGGCGCATGGCCGCAACGTCCGCACGCAAGTAGTCCTCGATCATGCGACGTGTCTCGGGCTTCCATTGAGGCCGTTCGATCGGGGTCGACCCGACGCGCCGCAGGCGTCGCAGTACGCGGCTGCCGTCGGCTCTTGCCGCCGGGATGCGCAGCGCCCAGTCATGAGGGCGGCGCTTGTCGGAACTCGAGTGGACCTGGCTGCCGATGGCCGGATTGGAGAAGTTGGGGTCGAGCCCCAGGAACTCCAGGATCGACGACACGCCTCCTGCCGGGTCCTTCCCGATCGCCTCGTACGACATGATCCGGACCTGCTCGGGCGGGAAGTGCTCGAGGAAGTCCTGCAGCTGGTACCAGTACCGGCTGGTCTGCACGATGGGGCTGTCGTCGGGGTGTCGTATCGCCTCGTCGAAACTGGCGCGTTCGAACCCGTCGGCGACGTTGTGCACGTAGCCGGACTCGATGCGTGTGAGTGGGTCGCGCAGAATGTAGATGAGCTTGACGTCCGGCACGACCGAGGCCATCCGGGCGGCAACCCCTGGATAGTGGTGGTTCTTCGTGTAGTTGACTGATGACTCGCCGGCGATGAGCGCGCCGGGCGGATCGGCAAACTGCTGCCGGTACCAGTCGATGCCTCGATCGCTGAACGTGGGCTCGATGAAGAAGTTCAGCTCTTTGCGGCCGGACGCTGCGATCTGCGGGTGCAGCGACAGCCACTTGTGCATGCTGCTCGTCGCCGCCTTCATTGCGCCGATGATGATCCAATCAGGCAGACGACCCGTCGATGCCATGGCCTCACTCACCGCGGGAGACTCATGTCGACTGGACGAGATCGCACCATCACGCCCGGAGTATAGAGATCGTGCTGTCGCACGGGGAGCGTGTCTCTCACCTGAGCGCGCCGGGCCGAGCGAACGTAGTCGTCGGATCTGGCGATGCAGGCGCCTGCTGTCGTGGGTGGACCACCGCTAGCCTGGGCCATTGGCATGAGCGTGGACACGTTCCGGATGCGGCGGGCGATTTCGGCGGACCTGCTCGATGACGATGCTCGCCCGAGCGCGTTCGGTAATCGGGTCGACGAACCGCTTGCGGTGGCCGTCGCCGTTGTGGGTGGGGTCGTCGCCGTGTGGTCTGGCGCGTCGCCGACCGGTTCCACCGTCGTCGATGCGGTGCTGCTCTTCATGTCGGTCGCGGCCGTCGTGTGGGCCTCGGCTTCTGCGCCGTGGTGGGTGCACGTGCTGACGGCCGGTGTGGCGGCGGTCACGGCGATGCAGCCGATACTCGCGGCTGTCGGCGTGGCGGCGTTGGTGGCCGCTCTGTTCATCGGAGCGCGTCGCGACCATCTCAGCACGCTCCGGGCGGTCGTTGCCGCGCTGACGCTCAACGTCCTGCTCCGTTCGGAGCTCGACGGCTTCTTCGGGTTGTCGGCCATGATCGGTGTCACGTGTGCTGTGGCGCTCTGGGTGCTCGGGATCCGACGGCGTCCGGGTCGACTGCGTCGTCGCGGTGTCATCGCCACGGTCGCGGTGCTGATTGCAGCGCTGCTGGCTGCGGGCCTCGGGGCGGCGGCCGCGTGGTCGGTCCGCTCAGATCTCGAGCTTGGTTCCCAGCTGGCCCGTTCGGCGGTGTCGACGTTGGGCGACGGCGACTTCGATGCGGCGGCGGCCCGGTTTGCGCAGGCTTCGTCGGTGCTCGAACGGGCGGAGCATCGCATCGGTGGGCCGATGGGCATGCCAGCGCGCCTGGTCCCCGGCGTCGCGCAGAACGTCCGGGCTGCAGCGGCGCTGTCAGCCGAGGTGAGTGCAGGCACTGCCGATGCTGCGGACGCGCTGCGCAACATCGATCCGGATGCGCTGCGGCCGATCGCCGGAACGGTCGATTTGGACGCGGTTGCGGCTGCCGAGGACC